>JBASAV010000450.1:0-3989 GCA_049650785.1 Lewinella sp.
CTGCGAAATGAGGGTAAATACGAGGTGAGTAGCTACAAGTTACCAGTATTCAGGTTTTTTCGGCCATTCGCGGGGGGTGTAATTCTGTATTTAACAGCGTGAATTTAATTCCATACCTATTCCGCGAAAATGCACAAAACCTCCATGCGGCTACCGATTACTGATTTCGCGATAGCGGTTTCCCGTATTACCTTGGTCACCAAAGCCAGCCACTATGCACGCCTATTTACCCCTCGTTCTGCTTCTATGTAACCTCTCAGTGAGTGGACAGGCCCCGGTCGATACCTCCGAGCTGAGCCGGTTTTTCGAGCCGCTTCAGTACCGCAATATCGGTCCCTTCCGGGGCGGACGATCGGTAACGGCCAGCGGCGTAACCGGGGACCCCTTAACCTACTACATGGGTACAACCGGCGGTGGCGTCTGGAAGACATCGGACGCGGGTCAGCACTGGAAAAACATCTCAGATGGCTACTTCGGCACCGGTTCGGTGGGCGCCGTGGCAGTAAGTCGCAGCAACCCGCAGGTGGTCTACGTGGGTATGGGTGAGCACGCTCCCCGGGGCGTCATGACTTCCCACGGGGATGGAATATACAAGTCGACCGACGGGGGTAAGAGCTGGCGTCACTTGGGGTTAACGGAAACGCAGCACGTATCCCGAATTCTGGTCCACCCAGACGATCCTGATCTTCTTTACGTAGCCGCCCAGGGGCAGCTGTACGGCCCGAATGAGGAGCGTGGGGTGTACCGGAGCACGGACGGGGGTGACTCCTGGGAGCGCCTGTTATACGTGAATGACCTGACTGGAGCCGTAGAACTGAGTATGAATCGGTCTAATCCCAGGGAACTCTACGCCGCGATGTGGCATCACCAGCGGCTACCCTGGCAGGTGGTCAGTGGTGGTCCGGGTAGTGGGCTATATAAATCAACGGATGGCGGCGATACCTGGGAAGAAATGTCCGAGGGCTTGCCGGAAGAAATGGGAAAGATGGCCATCGCCGTTTCCCAGTCCAACACCGACAAAGTCTACGCGCTGATCGAGGGGGATTCCAATGCCGACAAGGGCGGGCTATTCATGAGTACTGACGGGGGGGACACTTGGTCGCGAGTGAGTGACGATAACCGGCTTACCCAGCGAGCGTGGTATTATACGGAACTCTTCGTCGATCCCACCAACGAGAACGTGGTGTACGTACTGAGTGCGGGAGCGCTCCGCTCCATTGACGGGGGCAACACATGGGAGGAAGTGTCCGGCACCCACGGCGATTATCACGACCTGTGGATCAACCCAGACAATCCGAAAAATCTGTGCATCGCCAACGATGGAGGTGCCGCCATCAGTTTCAACTACGGCGAGAGTTGGTCTACCCAGGATAACATGCCCACCGGTCAGTTCTACCGTATCAACGTGGATAATCAGTACCCCTACCGTATTTATGGTGGGCAGCAGGACAACACGTCGGTGGTTATAGCCAGTATGTCGCCGGGAAGCTCCGGCATCGGGCGCGGTGACTGGACGGCCTCGGCCGGCGGAGAAAGCGCTTTTCTGGCGTTCGACCCCGACGATCCACGCTTCGTACTTGGGGGGAGCTACCTCGGCACGATCGAAGTGCTGGATAACGAGGCGAACGCGAGCACTAATATTATGGCCGCTCCAATCCAGTACCTTGGACGCGAAGCCCGCGACATGAAGTACCGCTTCAACTGGAATGCGCCCATCATTCGTTCGCGCCACGAGCCTAGTACCTTCTACCACGCCGCCCAGGTACTTTTGAAGACCACGGATATGGGAAAGAGCTGGAAAGAAGTGAGCCCGGATCTCACCCGCAACCAGGATGACAAGCAAGGTCCCGGAGGTGGACCTTACACGAACGAGGCCGTCGGCGCGGAGAATTACGGTACGATCAGCTACGTGACGGATTCGCCCCACGAGGCGGGGGTTATTTGGGTTGGAACCGACGATGGAAAAGTACAGGTGACAAAGGACGGCGGGGAAAGCTGGAGCGACGTCACACCCGACGGGCAGGGAGAAACGCTGGTCAATGCCATCGAAGTTTCTCCACACGAGCCGGGTACGGCCTTCATCGCTACTACCCGCTATAAATTCAACGACCATCGTCCCCGCCTGATGCGAACGACCAACTACGGCCGGAGCTGGACGGAGATTACCGGTGATCTGCCGGAAGGAGCGTATACCCGCGTGGTACGTCAGGATACCGAGCGGGAAGAATTACTGTTTGCGGGTACGGAGATCGGTCCCTTCGTCAGCTTCGATGGCGGCGGTCACTGGCAACGGTTCAATCTTAATCTTCCCGTTACGCCCATCACCGATCTCATGGTGGCCCATAACGACCTCATAGTCGCCACCTCCGGGCGAGCGTTCTGGATACTGGACGATCTGGAGTTGGTCCGACAGTACGAAGGGAAACCCGATGGTGTACATCTTTACGCACCCGCTCCGGTGGTGATTGGCAATCATCGTAGTCCCATGGACGGCAGCAACCCCGACTTCGACGGAACGGCTTCGTTGGAGGGTGTCAATCCGGCGAGCGGTGCAGTACTCTACTACCAACTGCCCGCCGACCTGGATTCCGCCGAGGTTACGCTGACCATCACCGACGCCGGTGGGGATACGATCCGAACACTATCGTCCGAATCATCGGTATCCGAAGCTTACCCCGGCGGTCCACCGAAGCCAACAGTGCTTCCCGCCAAGAAGGCGCTGAACCGTTTCGTGTGGGACCTCCGGCACGAGGCATTAGTTGGTGCACCTGCTAGCTACATTGAAGGCAGTTTTCGCGGTCGCCGGGTGGGTCCCGGACGCTACACGGCTACCCTGCAAACCAAATCGGGGAGGGAGAATACGACAATACAGGTGCAGGCAAACCCAAACTATGAGCTAAGTGAGGAGGAGTATGCCGACTACGATTCCTTTATGGAGGAAGCGGAAACCGCACTGAACGAGATGCACCAAATGGTGAATGACCTCCAGGCAGTACACGGGCAGCTCGGCCGACTCGTCTACCAGCTGGAAAAAGAGAAGCGGCCGGATTTACTTTCAAAGGCGCGTCAGCTGAGAAAGGATATAGCCGGCTGGGACGATCTGATGATTCAGCGTAAATCCAAGGCTTACGATGACGTAGAGAACTTCCCGAATCGCTTTACGGCGAATTATCTATTTGCCCTTAACCACGCGGAAAGCAGCTTGCCCCGCGTGAATGATGCCACGAGGGAACGCATTGGGTCGCTGAATGAGGAGTGGTCTTCGTTAAAAGGGCAGGGCGAAGCCTTGCTCAACGATCGGATACCGGCCTTCAATCAGCAACTTTGGGAGCAAGGGATTGGTGCGCTGTGGGCGTCCGAATAAAACATGCGGCGTTCCTACCGCACCCGAAGAATTATCTGCAGGAGGGTAGGAAGGCCGATGCGGTGGCGATGATCGCCTAAACAACTTGAACGTGGGAAAAAAGCAAAGGAGGGTTAGATCGTTGCTTCTGTAAATAAGAAGCGATTTGTTTGATATCTCAACGTACCGTAAGTAGAGATTCTTATGTGACCCGTGTAAAAAATTATTCTTGGAAGCTATTTCGTTTTTGGACGGCCGCTATTCTATACCTCGTTGAAATATGTACTCACCCCTGGAATACAGCTTTTTAATGGCTATTAAGGGGGGTATAATCGAAAGGTATGAAGCAGGAAATCCTTCACCGAGAGAATATCTTTTCACCCGTCGTGGCGGGGAGCGACAACGCGATGAGATAGCATGACCATAAATAGCGGAGTCGATGCTCCGACCCGAAAAGCAAAAGGCTTTCTAAGGCAGGACCGAGCATCGACACTAGAGAGACACTATTGAATAAAACACAACACATCTACGAAATTCCCGGCTAAAGGGTCTTCCGCAATTAGATTTTTATGGCATGGATGATTGGTCATCCAATACAGGATATAACTCCACGAATTACGGTCGCGAAGCTTGGATACCCGGATGC
>JBASAV010000451.1:0-6605 GCA_049650785.1 Lewinella sp.
GCCACCAGCAAGCTGGTGAAGGCGGCGGGTCACGACGTCGTGCGGGTGCAGATCATCAACGACCGGGGTATCGCCATTTGCAAGTCGATGCTTGCCTGGCAACGCTTCGGCAACGATGCCACCCCAAAGTCGGCGGCCACCAAAGCCGATCATTTCGTCGGTAGCTACTACGTGATGTTCGAGCAGCGGTTCCAGCAGGAGTACGCTGAATGGCAACAAAGTGAGCAGGCCGCCACGGTCTTGGCTGAAAAAAATATAAAGGAGCTACCCCCGAAGGACTTCTGGAAGAGTTTCAAAAACACCTACTTCAACGAATACAGCGATTTGGGTCGCGCCGCCAAGGATATGTTGCTGCGGTGGGAGAGTGGCGATACGGAAACCGTGGCCCTTTGGAACCGCATGAACGGCTGGGTCTATGAAGGGTTTGACGAAACCTACGACCGTCTTGGCGTCACCTTCGACAAGGTGTATTATGAGAGTAAGACCTACCTGCTCGGTAAGGATATGGTAGAGTCCGGTCTGGATAAGGGTGTCTTCTACCGCAAGCCGGACGGTTCGGTCTTTGCCGACCTTTCCGACGCGAAGCTAGACCAGAAAGCACTCCTTCGTGGTGACGGCACCAGCCTATACATCACCCAGGACCTCGGTACCGCCCGCCTGCGTTACGATGACTTTCAGGCGAAGCGTATGGTGTACACCGTGGGAGATGAGCAGAACTACCATTTCCAAGTGCTTTTTGAGCTGCTCAAGCGACTCGATGAGCCCTATGCCCACGGGCTCTTCCATCTGAGCTACGGTATGGTAGACCTGCCCACCGGTAAAATGAAGAGCCGGGAAGGAACGGTGGTGGATGCCGATGACCTTATGGACGAAGTCATCCAGGAAGCTTATCAGTCAAGCCTCGAGCGCGACGCCACCAGCGAACTGAACGACACGGATCGTCGGGAGATCATCCGCAAGATCGGCATGTCTGCTCTTAAATTCCAGATCATCAAAGTCGGTCCGCAAAAGCGGATGACCTTCGATCCGAAGGAGAGCGTGGATCTCCAGGGACAGACCGGCCCGTACGTCCAGAACGCTTACGTGCGTACGCGGGCTGTTTGGCGGAAAGCAGGGGATCGTGATCTCACGAGCGCCGACCAGTACCGGGAATTGCAGCCGGCGGAGCGGGAACTGATCAGCCAGCTCTACGCCTATCCGACGCTGATACAGGACGCCGCGGCCAACTACGATCCCTCGGTGATCGCCATGTACTGCTACGAACTGGCCAAGAACCTGCACAAGTTTTGGCACGATGTCAGCATTCTTAATGCGGAGACGGAAGCCGCGGTAGCTTTCCGCTTACAACTGTGTCAGGCCGTCGGCAACGTGCTTCGTTCGGGGATGGGGATCCTGGGCATTGATATGCCGGAACGGATGTAAGGCCGCTATTCGTGGCCACCCTGCCAGCCTTCGACGTAATAGGTGGTCCGACCGGCCACCTTAGTGATCTTCACCTCTCCGACGCCTTCGGGGCCGGGTTTGCCTTCCTCTCGCCAGACATGCCAAAACCAGTCCTCCGGGTAGTTTTTATAGTAGGGCGCATTGTCTACCCCATACTGCATGACAGCCAGGGTCTCGGCGTGAATGGCGGTGAGTTGTTCCTGGCTCAGATCACACGCCCGGGCCGCGGGATGTATACGGGTCCGGTAGCAGATTTCATCAGCGTACAGGTTACCTACCCCTGACAATATAGACTGATTAAGTAAAAGGCCCTTAATGGTTGATTTGCGGTTACTTACGGTGGATAACCAATCTTCAAGCTTGACGTCTAAAGCGTCCGGTCCCAGCTTGATCTCGGCGATGTAGGCGTCCCGGTCCTCCAAATACAGAATGCGGGCAAACTTCCGCGGATCGTTGAAGCCCAACGTGTTTCCATCGGCAAAATGGAGGGCGAAACGCTCGAACTTGTGTCGGTCCTCCGGCTCCTGATAGAGATTGAGATCGCCCGTCATGCCAAAGTGCAGGAGTAGGGCATGTCCGTTATCGAGGTTGGCAAAGAGGTATTTACCCCGCCGGAGGGAATCCACGATTGTACGGCCCGTCAGGCTGTCTATGAAGACCGCCCCGGGCATATTTCGGATAATGTAATCGTCCTGAACTGTAACGGATGCAATGGTCTGTCCGGTGGCGGCGGCGTCGAAATAGAGTTTAAAATTGTGAACTTCGGGTAGTTCGGGCATGCCGGTCTTTTGGACGTTTAACGGCGCAGGGCAGGGACGGTTTTCGCCCTACCGCAGCCCGTAGAGTTTTTCTTCTACTACGATGTATCCCTCGTTCACACCACCGAATTTTTCGAAGAAGGCCCGCACGCCGGGAATTTCGGAACCCTCGAAGTCGAAAACAGCCCCGGGGCGCTCCAGGTGTTGTTGAAATACGAGGTCCAGTAACCGGCTCATTCCGCGGCGTTTGAGACCTCGTTCGGTGGATACCGCCGTCAGGTTGATGGTACGCGCTTCGAGGTGGGGATAGAAGCCGGCGGCCAGCAATTGGTTGTCCTCCTTTAGTTGGTAGCAGTCCCCGACGCCCCGCTCCTGGCAGGCTTCGATGATACTGGCTAGAATATCCCAGTGGCTATCACGCATCCCCCCACGACCACTCAAACGCTCCCGACATAAGGCCACCAGTGCCTCGCCCGCGATCGGCTCTAGCCGGTCGTCTTTGGATCGCTGCAGAAATTTGCGAAGTTTTCCCGGGTAGCCGCCCCGGATCTCCGAGAGCGTGGCGTCCAGTTTCAGTACCAGATTGACCCGGCTGCGGTACGCGAAGCGGTCTGGAATGCTATCCACATCCACCGTCGGGCGGAGCGGCAGGGCAATTTGCATCTTGGCAGGAACGGCCGTAAGCAATTTAGCAAGGTCCCCGCCCTGAAGCTGCCCGTAGGGTCCCAACTGCTGCGTGAAGGGGGGGCGGCCATAAGTCGGTACGATACCGTACCGCCGTAATTTGGGCAGGGGCAGTACCACCCGATAATCATCCACGATGAGTCCTTCCCAACTGTTCTCCGTTGCCGCATCCAGCCACCAGCTCAGCCCGTAGGGTAGGGGGACGGCATCCGTCATGACGGCCTGGTCCCACCGGGTAAAATCGATGTGGTTACGCGGTAACCGCCGGATGGTGGGCGTCACGCTCAGTCGGTTTCCTCCTGCAGGCTTTCCCGGACGTAATTCGTGTACTGCTCCTGGCGAAACTGCCGCCACCGTTCGTAATTCTTGGGGAAGCGGCCTAGCTCGGCCTTAAAATTTTGGAAGGGGTTTGGACGCTTGAGGGCGTAGGTCAGCGCCTGCCATAGTTCCTGGTTGCGCACCCGGTCGGTGAAGGCGGCCATGATCTTGATGGCATCGGGGGCGGGCAAACGTTCGATGTGGATGTAGGCGTCGGGGTCGGTGCTTACATCCTGCATGACCGCTTCGAAGATTTCCGGATCCGCGCGTACGTTGCGCTCGGGATCATCGGCTACCAGCATGCGTCCGTGCTCGCGGTGTACGTAGACCTCCATACCGCGTCGGATGGCGGTGGCCGCTTCGTTTATATCGTTGTCGTTAAGCTGAGTCATATGGGGATAAGTTGGACGCGCAGTAAGCGGTCGTCGTTCGTTAGGTATAGCCAGTTCTCGTCCGGCGAAAGGGCCACGTTGGCTACGCGACCGGTAGTCTTAATTTTGGCGATCAATTTGCCATCCGGCTGCACCACCCATACCCCGCCGGGACCGGTGGCGTAAATGTGGCCGTTACGGGATACCGCCATTCCGTCCGGGTAACCCGGTTCCTCATCAACCAGTTCGGAACCGTCGATCAGGATGGCCGGTTGGCCCAGCGTCCAGTCCGCCCGGATGGGGGTGGACGTTACGATCGGACGCTCCGGATCGGAATTGCTGATGTAGATGGTCCGCTCGTCCGGGCTGAGCGCTACCCCGTTGGGCCGCGCGTATTCCCGCGTCAGCAGGCTCACCTGCCCGCGTGGATCCACCCGGTAGACCCCGAAGAAGCCGATCTCGCTTTCCACCCCGGCCGGTAAGCCATAGGGGGGATCGGTAAAGATGACGCTGCCGTCTCCTGCGACCACCAGGTCGTTTGGGCTATTAAAGGCTTTGCCCTCGAAGTGTTCGGCCACGGCCTCATAACGGGGCTCGGGCCGGTCGGTGGAGGCGATCATTCGGGCTATCCGCCGGCTTCCGTGCTGCGCCAGTAAAAGTTCGCCAGCGTCGTTCAGGGCCAGTCCGTTACTGCCGGGCTCGTGGCTATAGTCGTCACCCGCCCCACCGCTATTAGGGAGCCAGACTTCGCTACCACTGCCGGTCCACCGCAGAATATGGTTGCGGGGTACGTCAGAGCAGATAACGACGCCGTCAGGCAGAACCAGCGGGCCTTCCGACCAGTCCATGCCCCCGAAGAGGTATTCGGCGGTCAGTTGCTCACCGAAGAGGCCGGTGGCCAGGCTGTCATCGTGCATTTCGAGGCGCAGACCGGTTTCTGGTGTGTCGGCGATCACCTCCGGTACCGGATTAGAGCGGCAACCGAGCAAAAACAGAAACGCAAACACCAGGGATAGACAGCGCATGGCGCAAAATTAGGCAATTTGGGCGGCGTGCGCAGGGGAAGGGCCTGCGATATAAATTTTAGCTTATCATTACGGTAGAGAAATTATTTACTACTCACCGGTTCCGATGGCCGGCATTTAAGTCGATCCATGAATTCTTTCGCGCTTTCCACCCTTGATCTGGTGGTCATGGCGGTCTACGCCGTATTCATCATTGGTTATGGCCTGTACTCGGCCCGCGCCCAGAGTTCGGAAGAGTACTTCCTGGCCGGCCGCGACATGACCTGGCCTATCGTCGGCATTTCCCTGTTTGCCGCCAACATCAGCAGTTCCACGCTGGTGGGTCTGGCCGGGGATGCCGCCAAGACCAACACGCAGGTCTTCAACTACGAATGGCTGGCTTCCGTCGTGCTGGTATTTTTTGCCATCTTCTTCCTGCCCTTTTACCTCAGTTCGAAGGTGTATACCATGCCCGAGTTTCTGGAACGGCGCTACGATGCTCGCTCCAGGTACTACTTCAGCTTCGTGACCATCATTGGCAACGTGCTGATCGATACGGCCGCGGGACTGTACGTCGGTACGGTTGTACTCAAATTGCTTTTTCCAGATCTGTCCACTTTCGCCATCGTATCCATTCTCGCACTCGCCTCCGCAGCGTATACTGTTCCGGGCGGGCTCAACTCCGTGATCCAGACGGAAGTCATCCAGGCCATATTACTCGTTATAGGCAGTTGCCTGATCACCTATTATGCCTTCGAGCAGGTAGGCGGATGGGAGGCTATGATCACCCAACTGAACGCCCTCGGCGCGGCGGGGGAACTACCTAACGTGAACGATATCGACTACGTGGCCTCCGGGGTCACCGACGGCGGTAGTGCCTCGGCTATCGCCCTCGGCGAACGCGTATACGGGGAGGTGTACTACACCCCGCAGAATGCCGAAGAGGTACTGAGTCTCGTCCGGCCAGCTAACGACCGGTTTATGCCCTGGACCGGCTTACTGCTCGGGGCACCCATCCTCGGATTCTACTTCTGGGCCAATAACCAGTTCATGGTGCAGCGGGTGCTGGGCGCCAAGGATCTGAACCACGGTCGGTGGGGCGCGCTATTCGCCGGCCTGCTTAAGCTTCCGGTGCTGTTCATTATGGTGATTCCGGGTACCCTGGCCATTCTTCTTTTCCGCGACTTCGACATTGCTACCCTTAACTACCAACTGCCGGACGAGTCCATCTGTCAGAATCTCGTCGACTGTCCGAACGCGACCTATCCTTTACTGCTCTTTACCCTCCTGCCCACGGGTATTTTAGGGTTGGTACTGGCCGGTCTGCTGGCGGCAATGATGTCTTCCGTCAGTGCGACCTTTAACTCGGCCTCTACCCTGATCACCATGGACTTTGCGGTAAAAATAAAGCCCGATCTGTCGAGCAAGCAGTTGGTGCGCATCGGGCAGTTGTCGACGCTCGTTCTGGTCGTACTGGCCTGCCTCTGGGCGCCGCAGATCGAAAAGGCCGCCTCGCTGTGGGAGTACCTGCAGATCGTACTGAGTTTCATCGCTCCACCGGTGGCCGCAGCCTTTATCGTGGGTATGTTCGACCGCCGGGCGAACGGGGACGGGGCGTTCTACAGCCTCATCTTCGGTGCGGTGGTATCGGCGGTCTACGTGGTCCTGTCAGTGCTGGTGGCGCGTGGGAGTATGGAGTCGAATACCTTCCTGGAGATGCACTTCCTGCACCGGACCTTCTTCCTCTTCGCCGCCTGTGCCATCCTGAACGTGGTCATCAGCCGGATGACCGCCCCGCCCGCACCGGAGAAGATTGACAATTACACCTGGAGTAAGGCGGTCATCGCCGCGGAAACGGCGGCCCTGCAAGATGTGCCCTGGTACAAGAATTACCGGTACCAGTCGGTGATCCTATTGGTGCTGACCTTTGTATTGGTTGCCTATTTCTGGTAGGCTTATTTACCTGCGCTCCGCCGCCCATGTGCAACGGTTTTTGTATCCTGCGGCTGCTTCGCTAACGTAATTAC
>JBASAV010000452.1:0-6747 GCA_049650785.1 Lewinella sp.
CACCGAAGGTACCGGTGTAGGACTCGCCATCGTAGAGCGGATCGTTAACCGGCACAATGGGAAAATCTGGGTTTCGGACGATAAATTAGGGGTCACCTTCAACTTTTATTTGGACGCGGAAAAGAACTGACCTATGTCCAAACCAAAGGATGATCTAGTAGAATTGACCACCGATCCGGCAGACTACACCCAACCCTACCTGGTATACGCCGAGGATAATCCGGTTGACTACTTGTTCTTCGAGCGTGCCTTCCGCAATCACTTTCCGGACTTCCCGCTCTCCCACTGCGCGAACGGCAAACTAGTCCGTGATTTCCTGGTGGACCGCGTCGAATCAAACGACGGCTTACCCAAACTGATCGTCCTGGACATCAAGATGCCGGGACTGTCTGGCCTCGAAGTACTGGAGTTTATCCGCAACACCCCCCGTCTTAGCCGGGTACCGGTGATTATGCTTAGTGCCTCCTCCGAAGGGCGGGACATCCGAACAGCTTACCGGCATCATGTCAACGCCTACGTGATCAAGCCCGAACGTTACGGCGATCTGAAGAAGTTGATCAAGCACATGGGTAACTTCTGGATCACCTACAACTACAATCCGGGATGAAAGCCAGTCCAAATTCCCTGCTGGATCGATTACGGAAATCCACCCGGGAGCAGCACGATAGCCTGGAGTCGGTGACACTGGGCGAAAAGATCATGGACGGATCCCTGTCCCTGCCCGAATACCACCGGCTGGTCGAATGGCAACAACGCACGCATCAGCGCCTCGAGCCCCTGGTAGCCGCATTTCAGTACGGTGACTACACTTACCGTCCGCGCTTTCCGCTGCACGAACTTCCTTCCGGTGAAGACAGTCCCGCCATGGCCCGTATGCTAGGTATCCTTTACGTATTGGAAGGGTCCAGCCTCGGCGGCAGCATCATTTACCGCAAACTCCAAGAAAACCCGAACCTGACGACGGAGGGCCGCTTCGATTTCTACAGGCAGCAGTCCGAATGGGGCCTGAAGCAGTGGCGCTCGCTGGTCAGCGTACTCAACTCCGTTACGCTCACGGAAGAGGAGATGGAACTCGCCACACAGAGCGCCCGGGACACCTTCGACCGCTTCACGGCGGAATGGGCCGCGCTTGCGTAAGTTTGCGCCATGGCTAAAATGTACCAACTGACGGACTGCAAGACCTGCCAACGGATTCTGGGCGAATTGGGCGACCAACCCGATCTCGAGGTAACCAACATCAAAGAAACCGCCATCACGCCCGCCGAGCTGGACCGCATGGCCGAGATGGCCGGCAGCTACGAGGCCCTTTTCAGCCGTCGCGCCATGAAGTACCGCAGTATGGGGCTGGCCGACCAGGAACTGACCGAAGACGATTACCGTCGCCTCATCCTGGAAGAGTATACCTTTCTGAAGCGGCCGGTCACCATCGTAGACGATCGGATATTCATCGGTAGCGCAAAGAAAAGCGTAGCCGGCACCCGGGAAGCCCTGACATCCTGATGCCGGATCGCCACGAAATCAGCCGCTACTTTCAGTACCTGCAGGATGAGATCTGCCGCCAGCTGGCCGTGGCGGACAGATCCGAATTTCGCGAGGACAGCTGGGATCGACCCGGCGGCGGTGGTGGCCGCGCCCGGGTCATCAGCGGCAACGACATCGAAAAGGGGGGCGTGAACTACAGTGCCGTCCACGGCGAATTGTCGGAAGCCGCGGCGGCCAGCCTCCACGCCGAGTCCGGTCAGACCAGCTTCTACGCTACCGGGGTGAGTATCGTCCTCCACCCCCGCAGCGCGCACGTTCCCATCATCCACATGAACGTCCGCTACTTCGAACTGGAGGGCGGGCGCAGTTGGTTCGGGGGCGGTATCGACCTCACACCCCACTACGTGGTGCCCGAGCAGGCCAGCTGGTTTCACCGGCAGTTGCAGGCTACCTGCGACCGGGTCGATCCGGCCTACTATCCCCGCTTTAAAGTCTGGGCGGACGATTACTTCTATCTCCCCCACCGGGAGGAAACCCGCGGTGTGGGCGGCATCTTCTTCGATCGCCTGGAACCCGGGACGGAGGGCAAAAGTAAACGCGAACTATTCGAATTTACCGCTGCCGTCGGGGAGACCTTCGCCCCCACCTATCTCCATCTACTCCACCTCAATAAGGACAAGCCGGTCACCGAAGCGCAACGGGACTGGCAACGCCTGCGCCGGGGGCGGTACGTTGAATTCAACCTGGTCTGGGATCGTGGAACGAAGTTTGGTCTGACGACCAACGGCCGTGCGGAGAGTATCCTGATGAGCCTGCCTCCCCTGGCCGGCTGGGCGTACGATCACCGCCCGGAACCGGACAGCCCGGAGGCACAGACGCTGACCTATTTACGAAAGGGAATCGACTGGTAATTTCTTGCGGCGGAGCGCAGGTAAATAGCTTTTATACAACCTCATATGGACGCCCAACATCAGGCCTTTCACAACCGGCTACGGAAGATGGCCCGCCACTACGGCAAGTGGGCCCGCCGTAAGGGACTCGAGGCGTACCGCGTCTACGACGCCGATCTGGATGAGTTTCCCCTGACCGTGGATCGCTACGGCGAACGGCTTTACGTCGCGGTCTATACCCGGGGCGAAGATGCCGATCCCGAAGTCTACCGCGGCCACCTGGCTACTGCCCTGGATGTAGACCCGCAACTGATTCACTTCAAGATCCGGGAACGCCAGAGCGGAAAGCAGCAATACGAGAAGCTGAATGAGATCGGGGGGGAATTTACGGTCACGGAATACGGACGCCAATTTTACGTCAACCTACACGACTATCTCGATACCGGCCTGTTTCTCGACCACCGCGAAACCCGCAAGTTGGTGGGCGAGCAAGCGGCCGGAAAGCGGGTGCTTAATCTCTTCGCCTATACGTGCTCTTTCGGTGTGTACGCGGCCACGGGCGGGGCCGTTCGGGTGGATAACCTTGACCTCAGCAACACCTACCTCGACTGGGGGAAGCGCAACTTTGAACGCAACGGCCTGAATCCCGCCGCTCACGGCTTTCTGCGGGAGGATGCCCTGGGCTGGTTGCGGGGACCCGTAAGGGAGCACTATGACCTGATCGTGCTGGACCCTCCCACCTTTTCCAATTCGAAGATGATGGACGACGTGCTCAATACGCAGCGCGACCACGCGGAACTCATCAATCTATGTCTCCGCAGACTGATGCCGGGGGGAGAATTGTACTTCAGTACGAACTATCGCAAATTCCGGCTGGAAGAGGAGGCCATTATGGGGCAGGCTAAAGAGTTGACGGCTCAGACCTTACCCCCGGATTTCCGGAAAAAGAACCTGCACCGCAGCTGGGTGATTCACCCCGCGCCTACTGATAATTAGTCATGAACCACTGGTCGTAGCCCGCTATGGACCGGGCCTTCAGGATCTCCCGGTAGTTGCTCTGGGAAACCGGCAGGACGATGTAGTTCTCCTCCGTGCCCCCGAGAAATTCATTGCGGCGCTCGGTGGCGTTGCGGTAATAACTCATAGCCTCAACGGCGTCCTTGAACCGCCGCATCACGAGCATGGGCGTTTCGTTGTCGCGGCCGATGTAGATGGGCGTGGAGCGCAGGCGATCCAGTTTGTTGTACTGCTGATTGAATTCCTCCAGATCCACCTTGAGGTCATTCAGTCGTACTTCCCGGTTGGCAAAGACGATGAGGATGTAGTGAATCTCATCCGGGGTAAGGGTGAAGGCATCGCTCACGGCCTGGTCAGCCGCCTGGCCGGGAATGCGCGACCCGGTTTCGCCGAGTAGACGGAGAATCTCCCGGGCGCGGGTCTGTTCGGGCGTATTGGGGTAATCGGCTACTACCTGCTGGAGGCCGCCAATGTAGGACGCCCGCCCTTCGAGTTTACCGGATACCATGGCACGAAGCAGGTCGTAGCGGGCCCGCAGCGCATGGTCGGCGGGGATGTCGCGCGTCCCGTTTTCAATGAGGCTCTGGGCCGAACCGTAGTTCTCTTCGTTGAAGGCGCTGTAGGCCCGCTCGTAGTTGCGCATCCGACCAGCCTCTTCATTCATGATCTCCTTGGCATAGTTGGGATCGTTGGCCAGCTTCGCGTATTTGGACTCCGGATACTTGTCCCGCAGGCGGCGGGCGTAATTAGAGGCCGAGCCGGTGTTGCCGTCGTCGGTGTGCAGGAGGTAGAGGTAGTACCAGCTTTCCGGTTCGCGGGGGCTATCGGGAAAACGCTCATCGAGGGTTTCGAAGGCCTGGATGGCATATTCGTTGTCCGCCACGCGGTCACGGTACTCGCGCCCAAGGGTGAAGTAGGCCTCGGCCAGTTCATTGCGGGTGGCGGTCTGGTCTTCCGGATTCACGGGAATATCGGCCAGGATGCGGTTGATCTCGTCTTCGGTTACCAGCGCTGCATCGGGAGCGTCGGCACCCGGGATACTGGCATCTCCCTCGTCTGCGAAGAGATTGATATCGGTGCGGCTACTCCGCCGCCAGTTGTCTTCCAGGGCACGGTCTCCCCAGCGCCGTTCGAAGTCACGGCGTCCACGACGGATGGCCTGGTTATCGTAGCCCCAGAAATCACTGCCGGCTACGGTAGCCGCGGCGTTCGCGACGGGAATACTTCCCTGGGTGGCCGGCGTGCTGTAGAGGGCGGCGCTGTTAGTAGCCCGGGTCAGTGCGAAGCGCTCCTCGGCCCAGGTGATCCGCTCCTCCTCGGGCAGCATGCCGATGCGAAGGAGGCTGTCGCTGCGTTCGATGGTTTGCAACTGGGTCGCGGCGGAACCCAGCCGGTCGCGGCGGTCAGTCGTGGCAGCATACCGCAGGTGGGTATTGCCCATGACCTGCAGGGTGCTGTCGTAGTAGAGCTTCGCGGACAGGTAATCGCGCTCGTCGAAGGCCATGTCGCCCAGTAATTGGTATGCCTCCACCCGGGTATTAGCACCGCCGTAGGGGCTGTTCAGGGCCCGGCGAAGGTAGTCGGCCCCGCCCCCGTCGTCACCGCTGCGGAGCGCGATACCGGCCATGGAGTAGAGGATCTGGGATTCGTACTCGAGGTTTTTTTCTTCTTTGGCCAGTCGCTCCAGTTGGCGAAGGGCTTCGTCCGGGCTACCCCCACCGCTGAGGTAGGCATTCTGGGCCATGCTGATGCGGGCACCGAGTTCGAGTTCGTAGGCGGGTTTCGCGGCGACCACCTGCTCGAAATCCGTGACGGCAGCGCCCGATTGGCCCAATTCCTGGTTGAGCTGGCCGGCGATGTAGTAGTAGCGCGCGCGCTCGTTGCGCTCCTCGGCCACTTCGGCGGCGGCCTCCAGGTAGGGGATGGCCTCTTCCGGGCGATCCTGCTCCAGGTACAAGTAGGCTTGGACGGCCATAGCGTTACGGCGCACGTCGGAGAAAGTGCCGCGATCGTTACGAAGGTCCTGCAGGATGATTTGCGCGCGGTCGTAGTCATCGCGCTTGATCAGCGTCCAGGCAAGCCAGAGGCGTATTTCCTGGTAGGCGGGACGGTGCTTCACCAGGTAGCTACCGGGCTTGCTGCCGTACTCGCCGCTACCGGCGGCGTCGCCGGAACGATTACCGAAGATGGAGATCATACCGATGGGCCCCTCTTCCAATTCAGTTTCGTCCTCCGGGGTTTCCTCGGGTTCGTTTTCCAGCCCGGCCACGGCGGCCGTATCGGCCGCGGTTTTTTTGGAGGGGAGCCGGATACCTTTCTTCCGGGCGCGGATCAGGGCTTTCCGTTCCTTGGCACGGGCGCGTTGTTCGGCTTTACGTTCCTTATCGCGTTGTTTAATCGTTCGCGCGCGTTCCCGCTGGGCTTCGCGTTGGGCCCGGATCTTATCGCGGCGGCTTTGGGTACGACTGGTTTCAATTTCACGGCCGCTTTCGAATTCGTCCTCCTCTCCGTCGGATTCTCTCCCCTTTTTAGCTTTTTTACGCTTGGGGCGGGGCCGAAATTCTTTCATGGCAAATTCCAGCGTCCGTTCGGCCCCTTCGTAATCCTGCTTGAGCAGCTGCGCCTGGCCGACGAGCAGATAGCTGTCGTCCGTCCAGTTGCTGAAGGGGTGCTTTTTCACGACGACGGCCACTTTCTCTATGGCGCGATCCAGTTCCCCAGCCACGGAGCCGGTATTGTCGACGGCCAGGAAGGGAAACATCTCCAATCGCTGGTTATAATTGTCGGCGTGCTGCTCGTTCAGGACCAACAGACTCTCGTCCATGATCTCCCGGGCGTTGAAGTAGCCGTTGTAGTGGGAGTTGGTATTGTGCCAGAGTTTGGCAATAACGCCCTGCTCCTCCCGGCTCTTGGTCGGGGCACAACTGGCCACGATTACCTGGAGGATCAATAAAACCAGAAACAACTGCGTTAATCTCAAACCTTATGCTTTAGTGCTTGCCCTGCCATCCTTAACTTGGTGGTATCCGGTAAACGCGCGCAAGGTAACGGAAAGTGTAGGCTGGGCGCGATGGCTGGCTTGCATTTCCCGAAATTGTACTTTTCCTGCGCTCCGCCGCCAAAAATGACCCGTTGCGGAGCCGTGGATACTTGGATTACAGGAGCTTATCATGGAGGAAACACACGAAAACCTTAGTCGTTGGAATCGCATCAAGGCGCGTAGCCAGGATGAGTACCAGTTGGTCGTGCGGAATACGCATAACTACCACGAGATCGGCAGCTATAACCTGACGCCGCTCAACGTTTATGCCGCCCTGTCCACCCTTTTCCTGGTCGTGGCCGTCATCGTCATCGGATT
>JBASAV010000453.1:0-5166 GCA_049650785.1 Lewinella sp.
GTTTGATGAGATCCAAAACGCTACGGTAACACACGAAGCCCTAACATCCGACCAGCCGTCTTTGCTAAACGTCCGGTACGTAGAAGCGGACGTTCCTCTGATCGACCGACAAAGCCAGGTACAGGAGACCGTTTACGTGTATACCAACAATGAAAAAGCGTTGGTTAAGGTAGTAGGGGAAGCGGGCGAGGCAGCCAGGGAATGCCTTTTAGAGCAAAGTGCGGCACGCTCGCCAAACCGCAAGATCTTGCGGTTTCTTACCGATAATGGGTTCAATACCCTGAGTTATATCAGTCTGGTCATCGACGGTAAACTCTGGGGTTCGGTGTACCTCCATAACCGCGATCCCTTTTTCGTTGATTACCAGATGCGTGCCTTCATGCGCGTGATCGGGCGTATCACGCAACAAAAAATAGCTTATCACTTACACTACCGCAGGCTACGCATGCAAAAAAAGGCTAATGCCGTGCGGGACCGGCTTTACGATCATATTGTCAAGTCCGAAACGCTGGCGCAAGGGTTAACGGGTGGGCAAACGACGGTGCTAGACCTTATTGAGGGTACCCCCGGGGTGGCCATCTGCTCCGACGAAGAGTTAAGCTGTCACGGTAGCGTCCCCAATAAAGATCAGATCGACGCCATAATGAAATGGTTCAAGGAGGAAATTGGAGACGATCGTATTTGGTCGACCGATCAACTCAAGGAGCATCTCCCGGCTGCCTGCGAGTTTGCTGACGTTGCCGCTGGCATGCTTTACCTCCCCCTCGACCCCTCCGCCAACCAGTGGATTGTCTGGTTCCGGCCCGAATCGGTGGAGACGGTCGTATTCGGCAGTCAGCCGGATTCCACGGGCGACGATGGAGATCGGTCCTACGTAGAGCAAACGCAAACCTGCTATAACTGCTCCACGCCCTGGACGCAGGATCAGCTAGGCAATGCGCAAGCCCTGCAATGGTTTATCCAGCAGATCGTCATGGAACGCTACGCTAGTGTCAACCACAGCAACAATTTGTTGCGCGAAGCCTACAAGGATTTGGAGATATTCAGCTACGCGGTCGGCCACGATCTACGTGCCCCCCTGCGTGGCATCATCAGCTACGCCGATATTCTTTACGAGGAGCATGAGAAACAGTTGACCGGAACTGGCAAAAAGTATATCAATATTATCCGGCAGAATGCCGGACGCATGCGTTTATTCATGGACGACCTGCTCTCCCTGAACCGCATCGACCGCCGGCAGATGGTTGTCAACAGATTGTCCGTTCGTTCCCTGGTGGATCGCGTGCTGAACGATCTATCCCACTTTGCCGATCAGAACGTCCACTGCCACATACAGGAAGATATACCGGAAATCTGCGGAGACCGGAACTACCTGGTCATCGTATTCACCAACCTGATATCCAACGCGCTCAAGTATAGTTCGGCGAATAAACGAGCTTGTGTGGAAGTAGGCTTCACGGGTGACCACCGCGAGGGTTGTCCGATCTTTTTCGTCAAGGATAATGGCATTGGCATCCCCAGTGATCAGCACGAGAGCGTCTTTGACCTCTTCGCCCGGTCAACCAACAGTGAAGAATACGAAGGGACGGGTATCGGCCTGGCGCTGGTCCGGCGAATCGTACGTTTTCACGAGGGTCGGATATGGCTACAGAGCGAAGTCGGAAAAGGAACCACCTTCTTCTTCTATACCGGGGTGGAGCCGGGGCACCTTTCGACCATGGCCGTCGATTGATAGCGTGTGTATTTTTAGATCAACCGAACTGTAATTCCCGGAGGTAGACTGCGTCCACCTCGGCGGCTTCCAGCGGGGTTCCTGACGGGTAGCGCTCCTGTTCTACGATGTAGTATTCCATTCCCTGGTCCTGGGCTACGGCCAGAATTTCGGCAAAGTTGATCGATCCCGTGCCGAGGTCGACGGAAGCCTCGCTCTCTGCCGGATCGGCGCCGGTTTCCCGGTCCTTCACGTGACAGAGCGTCCACTTGCCTGGGTACTTGTTAAGGTACTCGACGGGATCGGCGCCGCCGGTCACTACCCAGTAGATATCCATCTCGTAATCGACCGTATCGTTCGTGTTTTCCATCATGAAGTCCTGCGGTACGATCCCGTAGACGTTCTCGAAGCTGTAGCCGTGGTTGTGGTAGGCGAAGCGTATTCCGTTGTCGGCACAAATCTGGCCCCGGTCGTTAAATTTATCGACTACGGCCTGCCAGGCCTCCTGGCTGTCCTGGGCCCCGATGTAGGGGCAGATGAGGTAGTCCATTCCGATCTCGGCGGCCTGCCGGGCCTTTTCCTCGAAGTTCTCGTCGATGTTGCAGTGACTGGATACCATGGTGAGCCCCAGGCTATCCAGGTAATCCTTGAACTCCGTGTGCTCCATTCCCCAGAACATACCCTGGTCACCTTCGTATCCTTCGATCTGCGTATAGCCGTAGTCGGCGAGCTTCTGCAGCGTTCCCTTCGGGTCCTGCGGCAAGACGTCGCGCAGCGTGTACAACTGAATGCCAAACGATTCGAGGGTACCTGCTCCACCAGCGGGGGACGGCATTTCGGGGTCTCCACTAGTTCCCGCGCTATCGACTGTTGCCTCATTGTTGGAACCACAGGCCCAGGCGGGGAGCAACAAGGAGGCGGCGCCGTACTTGGCGGATTGGCGGAGGAATTTGCGGCGATCGGTCATTGTTCGGGAAGCGTTGGTTTGCGTGCTGAATGTAGCAAAATTCTGATTGCGCCGGAGCGCAGGAAAAAACCGACAACCGACCTAAGTAGCCACCAACAGCAAAGCATAAGCCCCCACCCCACCCACGAAGGCCCAGATATTACTCCGACGCTCCTCCGGCAACTCTTCCTTCAGTACGTTCATGATCACCCCACCGGCTAGAAAGGAAAAGATCATACCGATAAACACCTCCGGAATGCGTCCCAGCAACCCGAGGACCCACCCACCGACGAGCGCAGCCACCACGAGCCAGCGCCCCTTTCGTCGGTATGACTCGCGGTAATGATCGTAGAGTCCGTAATCCGTGACCATAAAATGGAACGCCATAGCTACGACGTAGTACAGCAGGCCCAGCCCCGACTGATCTTCCCGTTGCACCAGCAGGTAGCCGATGATCGTATTGTAGAACATGAAGGACAGGATGTGGATCCAGAACACCCGTACGGACTGCTTCCGGTGGCCGTTATCCGGGTCGCGGTCTGATTCCATGGAGCGTTTGGCGGCTCGTTCGAGGGCGTAGAAGACCACCAAGCCCAACAGGGCGAAGGCGTAGACGTGGTGTTCGAGGTAGCGCAGGAACGGCACGCGCTCGGCATCAGCCAGTACTTGCTGGTACTCGGCGAATTCCGGCAGCACGTGCAGGAAGATGTAGGTGACCGATATGCCGCCGGCCAGCGAGAGCCAACGGCTGCGGGGAATACGCGAGAGCCGGAGCCAGCCCACGAAGAGGTGGACGCTGACCAAAAGCAGGATGGAGATGATGGAAGCGACGGGCATTCCCTCAAAGTAAGGTTTCAGGCCCTATTGGATGAGGCTAACGGGAAGATGCTTCTCTCCTGCGCGCCGCCGCCCGCCTTCTCCACATGCGTGTATCTTAAGCCCGCTATGACAAAATCTACTCCCATTACCGTCGGCCTGATCGGGTTCGGGCTCTCCGGCCGCTACCTGCAGGCTCCCTTTTACCGGGCCCATCCCGGATTCCGGGTAGCCCGCGTGGTGACCAGCCGCCGCGATGAATTACAAACCGAATTCCCAGACCTGGAACCCACCAAAGATCTGGAAACCGTGCTGGCGGACCCGGACATCGACCTGGTCAGCATCGCCACGCCGAACGCCACGCACTACGAATTCGCCAAGGCCGCACTGGAAGCCGGTAAGCACGTACTCGTGGACAAGCCGGCCTGTGCTACGGCGGCACAACTACGGGAGATTCGGGATCTGGCCGGCCAGAAAAATCTTCACCTCTTCGTCTTCCAGAACCGCCGCTGGGACAGCGACTTTCTGACCGTTCGCGACGTGGTGGGCGGCGGAGCGCTGGGGGAACTGGTCAATTACGAAGCCCGCTATGATCGCTGGAAACCGGAACCCAACGCCAAGCCCTGGAAGGAAAAACCGGGCGCCGCGGCGGGCATGCTGCACGATCTGGGCGCCCACATTATCGACCAGGCGATCGTGCTCTTCGGACGGCCGGAGGACATATGCGGTGCCACCTGGATCCAGCGGGAAAACTCCAATATTCCGGATGCTTTCGATATTCAGCTTACCTACGCTACCCCGAGACGGGTTCACCTCTCCTGCAGTCTGCTGGTACGCGAGCCCACGCCCCGGTACACCCTGCACGGGCGGAAGGGAAGCTTCGTGAAGTACGGCATCGATATCCAGGAAGACCAGCTCAAGGCGGGCATTCTACCGGATCACCATCATTTCGGGGAAGAACCCGCCGAGCAGCATGGCCTATTACACACCGAAACAAACGGTCTGACCGTACGCGGCCCCGTGCAAACGCGTACCGGACACTGGATGGGGCTATTCGATAATATGCAGCAGGTGATCACCGGAGGCGCCTCACCCGCCGTCCCGCTGGACGACGTCATTCTTCAGTTGGAAATTATCGAGTCGATTCCCCAGCTCGGCACTGACTAAGCGGGCTGCCCCTGCTCACCAAACACAACTACGCCCTCGGCCTCCGTTTCGCCCTGCGGCTGGAAGGCGCGTTTGGCGAGTTGGTTAATCCGGGGCTGGACGATCCAGATGCCTACGGGGAAAAGCCAGATCAATAAGCTCAGGTGAATGAGCTCGTCGGTGGTGGGCTCCCGCTCCTCCTCGGCGGTGATGAGGAGATCGGCCACGTAAATGGCGCAGTAGAGGTGGGAAATCATCCAAACCATCAGTAACGGGAGTACGGTCCAGAACAGCAGAGTGAATGTACTGGACTCATCCACGATGAGCAGAATGTCGCCGCTATACGCAAAGCTGCTAAGGCACAGCACTACCAGCGTGATCAGGATCGCACCAAAACCGATGGTCGAGCGCCGGAACTCCCGCGGCATCCGCTTTTGGAGTCCGTGGCCAACGGCCCAGGTCCAGCCATACATGACCGCACCGATGGCCAGCGAGCCGGCGGAAGACAGGTAGTACGGCCAGGCGGGCAGGGCGTCCAGGCCGGTGA
>JBASAV010000454.1:0-3431 GCA_049650785.1 Lewinella sp.
ATGACATCCTGCGCGACAGCGAAGGGTTTATGTGGTTCGCCACCTGGAACGGCCTTTGTCGTTACGATGGATACGATTTTGAGATCTTCCGCTCTCAGGCCGACGGATCGACTGGCTTGCCGGACAACGGCATACATGCGCTGACCGAAGACACGGAACGGCGAATCTGGATCGGCACGGCAAAGGGTCTGGCCGTCTATGACCTCGATCAAAGGCTATTTCTCGACTTTTCCGGATCGGCGACCGACCTGCGCTCCGCCGACATAACCGCGCTGCACGCTGCCGCCGACGGATCGGTGTGGGTAGGCACGAAGCACGATGGTCTGCACTTGCTGCAACTACAGCAGCCAGCTCCCGATCGCGCGGTAGTAACGAAAGGTTCGCGCGTGCTACTTTCCGCTGGCACGATCACTTCCCTGGCGGGAATGGATAATAATCGGATAGTGGTAGGCACCTCCGCCGGGATATTCTTGACCTCCGCAAGCGGACAGGTTAGCCGCCTTCCAGGCAAGATAGGTGAACTGGACGCTACTACCCTACTGCCGGAAGCCGATGATCTTTGGGTGGGCACCCACGGTGGCCTGGTCCGTTACCGCTGGGAGGAAGGCACGGTTACCCGCTACCAGTACGCCCCACAAAGTCAGGGCAGCCTCCTCCACAACACCGTAACCGCTCTCGGTAGAGATGCCGAAGGGAGCCTCATCGTCGGAACACTGGGCGGCGTAAATTTCTTCCAGCCCCTCACGGAAAATTTCCGTTCGCTCACCCAGCAGGGCAAAGGCCGCCAGGACTTAAATAACCGTTTCGTCAATTCTCTACTGACCGACCAGTTGGGGAACGTCTGGATCGGTACCGAAAAAGGCGGCGTTAATAAATACAACCTGCATCAGCATCGTTTTGGTGCCATCACGCATCAGCCGGGAGAGGCCGGGACTCTGAGCCACCCGACCGTCAATTCTATTCTGGAAGAAGGACGCCTGCTCTGGGTCGGCACCGCCGGTGGAGGTTTAAACCGTATCGATCGCCGGACCGGGGCGGTGCGGCACTACACCCACGATGCCCGTGAGCCAGATGGTATCAGCAGCGATTTTGTGACCACCATATTACGTGGTCAGGAGGAAGACCTGTGGCTGGGCACGTGGGGGTCCGGCGTCAACCGATTCGATACCCGTACCGGCAAATTCCAACGGGTCCTGCCGCCTCGAAGCGATTCCCCGGCACGCTCCGTCAACTTCATTTCCTCGCTGCACCTGGACCCGAGAGGGTTCTTGCTGGTGGGATCGGAAGAGGGACTGGCTACCATAGATCCCGAATCCAGCGAACTCATTGCCTTTACCGACAGCCACCCCCTGGCCAGCATCCGGGAGGTGGGCTGCATCCTGCTGGATTCAAAAAACTACTACTGGATCGGTACCCGAAAGGCCTTATTCCGCTTTCCAGCCAGTGCACTAGATCGGAAAGGGGGGGCCATCACCCTGGCCGATATCGAGAGGTACACCCGCGATACGGACGTGGGCCTGACGGGCGACTATATCCTTAGCCTGCGGGAGGACCACCGGGGCCGCATCTGGGTAGGCACCTACGGACGGGGCGTGGCCGTGACCACCGCGACCGGACGCGAAGAGCCAACGTTCACCACCTACGACGAAGCGGACGGGCTCGGCAACAATGTGGTATATACCATTGAGGTTGACGATCGGGGCTATCTCTGGTTAGGCACCGATCACGGCTTGTCTTCCTTCGATCCGGACCGCATCGCATTTAAGAATTACTATCGGGCGGACGGCCTGCTCAGCAATCAGTTCTACTGGTCAGCCTCCTACCGGGGGTCGGACGGATACCTCTACTTCGGATCCGTCGAAGGGCTCAACTACTTCCGGCCCAGTGCGATTGGGGAATACCCGGCGCCATCCTCAGCCGTCATCACCTCGTTGCAAATCCTGGATAAGCCGGTGAGCGTGGGCGAAAGCATTCACGGAACGGTCCCGCTCACTTCCGCGATCAGTCAGGCGGACGAGGTAGCTCTTTCCTACCGCGACAACGTTTTTTCCCTCTCCTTTTCAGCGCTCGATTACTTCCTGCCCAACCAGACCCGCTTTGCCTACCGCATGATCGGGGTAGATAAGGATTGGGTCACCGTCGGAGCGGATCGTCGCTTCGCCACCTATACCAATCTGGGGGGCGGCGAGTACACCTTTGAGGTACGGGCCTCCAATGGACACGGCAGCTGGCAGCAGCAGCCTACCCGCTTGCGCTTCGTCATCCATCCGCCATTTTACCAGACCACCTGGTTCCGTATTCTGATGGTTTGCCTGCTGGCCGGAGCGGTATTTGCCTACATGCGCTGGCGCTTTCATTTTCTGCGAGCGCAAACCAAAAAACTGGAACGTCTGGTTGGGATACGCACTGCGGAGATTGAACGGCAGAAGGAACATTTGCACACCACCAATACTACGCTCGCCCAGCGCCAGAAAGAGATTGCCGAGCAGAAAGACGAACTGGAGGTCAAAAACCTGGAGATCAGCCAGCAGCGCGATCGGCTTATCGAACTCAATCACAAGGTGCAGGAGGTGAACCGGACGCGCTTACGGTTTTTCACGAACATATCCCACGAGTTCCGCACCCCCCTGACCCTCATCCTCGACCCCCTCGAAAGCTTGCTGGAACGGTTTGCGGCTGATGGGGAAGTACGGCACACCTTAGGCATCGTCAACCGAAATGCGCAGCGGTTGCTGCACCTGATCAACCAGCTGATGACCTTCCGGCGGATTGAAGAAGGACAGCAGACGATCAGTGTCAGCCGGGGTGACATGGTCCACTTCGTGAAGGGAATCTTCCTTTCTTTCCAGGACTTGGCCCGCCACCGGCAGATTGACTACCGGTTTGCGGTCACCAATCCGCGGGCCAAAACGTGGTTCGACGCGGAAAAGCTGGAACACATTCTCTACAATCTGCTGGCGAACGCCCTCAAATTCACTCCGGCGGGCGGGTGCGTCAGCCTGGAGTTGTCCTTTCTTGAAGCGGAATTGAACGGTGAGGGCAATCCCTGCGTGGAACTGGCCGTCCGCGATACGGGGATCGGCATCCCGGAGGCGGAACAATCGCTTATTTTCGATCATTTCTATCAGGCCCCCGATTCGGCCCAGCATGCGGTGCAGGGATCAGGCATCGGATTAGCCCTCGTCAGGGAGCTGGTCAGCCTGATGCACGGCAGTATGGACCTGGAAAGTGAAGTTGGTCAAGGATCGACGTTCACCGTATGTCTCCCTTACCGGCGCCGATCGTTCCTGGCCGAGGAAATCAGGCAGGGGCCGTCGGTACCCATGGCCGATCAAACCGCAGCCAATCAGCTGCCGGCCCCTTCGGATACTGCTGCCGAGCTACCGCTGGCCACTCCGGCCGCCGGTGAGGAAGCTCCGCTGGTGCTTATC
>JBASAV010000455.1:0-2785 GCA_049650785.1 Lewinella sp.
GAAGGTGCCAGCGATGGAATGTTTCCCGCCGAAACCCTGAACGGTCAGCTCTCCGCTATGCTGGACGGTGAAGGTGTAGCTCTCCAGGATGCTGCCGGCCGTACCATTATGGTCACGCAAACCGACATCATTGCATCTAACGGTGTCATTCACCTGATCGACGGTGTCCTTCTCCCCGAAGGCATTGATCTTGATGCGCTTACTTCAGAGTCCGAAGATATGGGTATGTCCCAGACCGAAGGAGCCATGGAGGAAGCCGGCGAGGCCGTTGATAACGCCGCCGACGCTACTGCCGAGGCCGCCAGTTCCGCTTACAACGAGGCTGAAGAGACCGTAGAAAGCGCTGCCGAAGCAACCGCCAACGCTGCTGAAGAAGCTTACGACGAAACCACCGAAGCCGTTTCCGATGCTATGGATACCGACGAAGAAACCATGCAGGAAGGCCAGGAAGATGTCCGCGCCGTAGGCAGTGACGTCAACTACTCCAGCGCTCCCGATGCGACCATCGTAGAAGTAGCCTCCGGTAACAGCGACTTTTCAACTCTTGTGAGCGCCATTGAGTCTGCCGAACTGACCGACGTACTCGACAGCGATAGCGGTTTCACGGTATTTGCTCCGACTAACGCCGCCTTCGAAAAAGTTCCCGCTGACAAGCGTAGCGAGCTCATGAGTTCCGGTGGTCAGGCACAACTTCAGGGCTTGCTCAAGTATCATGTTGTCGCTTCCCGCATCGACGCCGCCAGCTTAGTTAAGGCCATCGAGAAGAACAACGGTTACTTCCGCATTCAGACCCTGAGCGGAGAGAGCCTGATTGCTTCAATGCAGGACGGAAACGTCATCCTGACCGACGGTAACGGCGAGTACGCTACCGTAACCAGCACTGACGTACAGGCCAGCAACGGTTTGATCCACGCCATCGACGGTGTGCTTACTCCCCGGATGTAATCACCCACCCAACAGATTTAAAGGTTGTCATCTTCGGATGGCAACCTTTTTTTATGCCCCTACCCCTGGGATCGAAGTCCCATAACTCATCGTCGGCCCGTACCTTAGGCGGTCTCAACCCCGCCCCATGCGCCAACCTTTAGCCTTTCTCGCGTTACTGTTGATTCTTTCTTCCAGCGCTCCGGCGCAAAAATACCTGCCTACTTCCGCCCAAGACCGTCGTGCCGGCTACACGCAGCGGGAAGCACTACTTGAAAACTCACCGCTCAAGGGATTACAGTTTACGAACATCGGTCCCAGTATCATGAGTGGACGCGTGGCGGACGTGGCGGTGGATCCTAGCGATCCCACGCACTTTTACGTCGGCTACGCCAGCGGCGGACTATGGGAAACCAGCGACAACGGCAGTACCTATTCGCCGCTGTTCGACAGTGAATCCGTGATGACGGTAGGCGATCTGGACGTGCACTGGGCTAGCGGTACGATTTACGTGGGTACCGGGGAAGTCAATAGCAGCCGGAGTTCCTACGCCGGCGACGGTGTCTACCGCAGTGACGACGGGGGGAAGACCTGGGAGCACCTGGGACTGGAGGAAACACACCACATTGGCCGTACCATTGTCGATCAGGAAGATCCGGACCGGGTATGGGTAGCGGCCCTCGGTCATCTCTACGGCCCGAACCCGGAGCGGGGCGTCTACCTGACAACCGACGGCGGGGCACCCTGGAACAACACGCTCTTCGTGAACGACCGCACGGGGGCAGTCGATTTGATCCGCGACCCCCAGAACCCGGACGAGCTGTTCGCCGCCACCTGGGAGCGCGAGCGTAAGGCCTGGAACTTCGTGGAAAGCGGCCCCGGCAGCGCGATCTACCACAGTAGCGATGGCGGTGTACAATGGGATCTGCTGAGTGATTCGGATAGTGGTTTTCCAACCGGACAGGGCGTAGGCCGCATCGGTCTGGCCCTCAGCTACGACAACGATGTGCGCCATGTGTATGCGAGTCTCGATAATTACTTTCTAAGGGAATCCGATCCCGCGGAGGAGGACAAATTGACAAAGAATCAGGTACGGGAGATGCCTACCCAGGACCTGCTGCGACTCGAGACTTACTTGCTGGAAGACTTTTTACGGTCCAACGGATTCCCCCGGGAACTCGATGCGGCCACCGTTCGGCAGCGCATGGAAGACGGCGAGCTTAGTCCCCTCCAGCTAGTCCAATACCTCGAAGACGCAAACGCCGATCTCTTCGACACGCCGGTCAAGGGATTCGAGCTGTACCGCAGCACCGATGACGGAGAGAGCTGGGCCAGGACCCATGATGACTACATCGATGGGGTCTACTACAGCTATGGATATTACTTCGGTCAGATCGCGGTGCATCCGGAAGACCCCAGTACCGTGTACGCCATGGGGGTTCCGATTATCAAATCTACCGACGGAGGCGCTACGTGGAAGGGAGCAAACGGAGATAATGTCCACGCCGATCATCATTATATGTGGATCAACTCCGATAATCCCCGCCACCTAATCAACGGCAATGACGGGGGCATCAATATCAGCTATAACGGCGGCGAAAGTTGGCTAAAGAGCAACGTCCCGCCCCTGGGTCAGTTCTACGCGGTCGCGGTAGATAACCACCCCGACGGTTACCGCGTCTACGGTGGCCTGCAGGATAACGGCACCTGGCGGGGACCCCACGACTACCAGGCCGGCAACGGATGGCAACAGGATGGCGACTACCCCTACGAAGCACTCATGGGTGGCGACGGTATGCAGGTGGAAGTGGACCCGCGTGACAACGAAACAGCCTACGTGGGCTTCCAATTCGGTAATTAC
>JBASAV010000456.1:0-2392 GCA_049650785.1 Lewinella sp.
GCTTCATGTACCACTTCATCTGCGCACTCGGCAGGCCGCGCTTCAGGTAGGCGGAAATGTAGGGGTGTACTTTCAGCTTGAGTTTGGCCTTTGGCCGGGCTTCCATGATGAAATTCAGGTCGCGTTCGATCTCGTCGGTCAGGAGGATGGTGGCATTCACTTTACCCGTTCCGTTGCAGGTAGGACACTTCTCCGCCGTCGTGATCTTCACCTCCGGGCGCACGCGCTGGCGGGTAATCTGCATTAGTCCGAACTTACTCAGGGGCAGGATGGTATGCTGCGCCCGATCGTTTTTCATGGCGGCGCGCATCGTGCTGGCCAGCTTTTTGCGGTGCTCGGCGTCGCGCATATCGATGAAGTCGACCACGATGATGCCGCCGATGTCCCGTAGCCGCAACTGACGCGCTATTTCTTCGGCGGATTCCAGATTGATCTTCAGCACGGCTTCCGACTGATTCTGGCTGGGCATTTTGTTGCCGCTGTTCACGTCGATGGTGTGCATCGCCTCCGTGTGCTCGATCACGATGTAGGCACCGCTGGCCATGGTGGCCGTCTTGCCAAAGCTGCTCTTGATCTGCTTGGTCACGCCGTGGGCATCAAAAATCGGTTTGCTGGACTTATGAAACTGGACGAGATTAGGCCGGTCCTTGGCGATGTCCTTTACGTACTCCTTGATGGTGTCGAAAAGGTTCTTATCGTCGACCACGATCTTGGTAAAGTCAGGCGTGAGGAGATCGCGCAACAGACCGGTGGTCTTATCCACCTCGCTCAGGAGCTTGGCGGGTGGATTGGCATCCTTGGCCGTATCGACGATCGTATGCCATTTCTCAACCAGCGTATTGACCTCCTCGAGCAATTCACCGACGCCTTTACCTTCTGCCGCGGTACGGACGATGACGCCAAAGTTTTGGGGCCGGATGCTCTCTACGAGCAACTGAAGACGTTTCCGCTCCTCGCTGGTACTGATCTTTTTAGAAACGGCCACCGCCTCACTAAAGGGGGTAACCACGAGATAACGACCGGGGATAGTAATCTCACAACTGAGACGCGGCCCCTTGGTACTGATGGGCTCCTTGAGCACCTGCGTCAGGACGACTTGCTTTTTGTTGAAGACTTCGTCGATTTTACCGGTCTTGACGATCTCCGGCTCGTACTTGACGTTGTCGAGCTTGTGGGACTTTAGCTTTCCCTTGACGGCCAGATCGGCGTACTTCTGAAGGGTCTTCACTTTGGGACCCAGGTCAGTGTAGTGCAGGAAAGCATCCTTCTTATGACCGATATCAACAAAGGCGGCATTGAGGGGGGCGGTAACACGCTTAACACGCCCGAGAAAAACGTCACCTACGGTAAATTGGTCGGTGGACCGCTGTCGGTGTATCTCCACCAGTTTTCCGTCTTCCAGTAAGGCAACCTCAACTTCTTTGCCCGTACTGGAGACGATCATTTCTTTTTCCACTGTTCAACAGGGTTACATAGATACACGAATACCCCCCGCCGGACATGATTGGCGGAGGGATGCGGGTGCATCCGGTCAATTAAGACATACCACGATTCGGTGATCGAAAGGCGTTGTTTAGCCCGTGTCCCAAAGACGGTTGTAAGGTGTTGCCCTGGCGATCGCACCACTCCGGGTGGTGGAAGTTTCTTGGTGGAAGCATTAGGCTTGAGCCTTCAATGCGACAACTAAAATGGGATAAGCGCAGGCGGGCAGGCGGTAAATCGGTCAAGAGAAAGAGACCGAAATCCGAAATAGTGGGCGGAGGCTAGTTAATGCAGCTTTCTTAACCGTACGCGACCGGTAGAGCCTATTTTAAGGAATCTACCGGTCGCAGGGTATGATGCTAGGCGAAAGGCTAGCGATTTTTCTTCTTGTGGCGGTTCTTGCGTAGACGCTTCTTCCGCTTATGGGTGGCAATTTTATGACGCTTCCGTTTTTTTCCACACGGCATATCAGGTAGTTTTAAATGTTAGTGATAACGAGTAGTAAACTCACCAATTAATACAAATTGGAGGCCTTATAAGTTGTCCGGCCGGAGGTATCCGACAGGCATTAGTCCGTAAAGGTAAGGCAAAAAGGAATAGAAGGACCGAAATTGTGCCTCGACCGGGGTGGTGTGCCTGCGATCGCCTAGGACGCATTCTGCAGTAATCGCCCGCATTCCTGTGCCAGGATCCCCGATTCTTCGTTGCGCCCCAAATTCTCGTAGACCTTCGCCAGGGGGCAGACTACATCGGGGTTTCCCGGCTGGAGCGAATTGGCTTTTTCCAGTCGCTCCGCAGCCCGTTCGAGTTGGTTGGTACGGATCGCCAGCTGGGCCAGCGTAATGTACACCTGGGGATTGTCGGGGAATCGCTCCTCAATTTCCCGGAGCATCAGGATGCCCTTCATGGG
>JBASAV010000457.1:0-7901 GCA_049650785.1 Lewinella sp.
GTACTGGATATTCTCAATGGCTGGCAGGCGGTTCTCGACTTTCTTCCAGAAGTAGGCGATGGCGGCGGCCTGCAGTGTCTCGCTCGATCCGTTGTTCTCGGGGTTGGAGTTGAAACCATTTTCCGAAAGCAGGACGGTACGCACTTTTTTACCGTTGTACAGCAACTCTTTCTGCCGTACGTAGGCATCGATCACCTCTAGGTTACGCGGGGTGATCTGTGGCGTATTGAGATCGAAGCGGGTCTGGTTGGCCGGGTCGTTCCAGGTGCTGGCGTTGGCCAGGTTGGCGGGGTAGGAATGCCAGCCGATGTTCCATTCGTAGTCGCCTTCCTTGTTGCTCAGTTGACCGAGGATGCCGAGGATGTCCTTACTGCGGAAGTTGGCCGAGGTGCCCGGCTTACTGTTGAAGTGCTTGGTGAAGGAGGCAAATACCTTGGCGGTGGGGTCGTGCTTGCGAATGGTGTAATGCACCAGACGCATACTGCGATCGTAGATCTGGGTGTACAGTTCCACCGGCTTCTGGCCGGCGTGTGTCCAGGTCAGGTGGGCATCTACCTCATTGTGAATGATCCACTGGTCCAGACGGCCGTACTTACCGTCGGGGCGGCTATAGCGCTGGGCCATAAAATCGATGAGGGCGGTGTAGTATTCGACGCCTTCTTCGGTCGCTACGTTGGCCATACTGTAGTTGCCCAGGTAAGCATCGGGGTGGATGAGGCGCCGCCGCAGAACGGGATCGAAGCTCTTGATCGGTACGAGGAAGACGATGGACGTATTAATACCGGCGTCGGTACACGCCTTGATGCGGGCGTCCAGGTTATTGACGTAGGTCGGGTTAAGATCGTACGTCTTACCGTTGAATTCGTGGGTCAGGCCGGTGGATCTTCCGGCGTAGATACCATTGATCAGGACATTGATCTTCATGTTGGTAATGCCTAGATCGATCAGGTCGTCGAACTGATCCAGGCTACGCGGCGTGAGTCCGTCCAGGCCTTTGCGGCTGTCGGCTTTGCGCTCCGGGAGGTTGTTGATGGCGGCATCGATGATGTCGGTGGCCCAACTCAGGTTACTGACGAGAGCGTAGGTCCCGTCGCCGGTAGGGGTAACCACGGCCCAGCGGGAGTAGAGACGGTCGTAATCCCGGTCGGCAAGGGGCACGAACCGGTCTACTTCCAGCGCAAAACTTCCCCCTTCCAATGACAGGGGCAGGACGGTTTCGAAGGTATCCCGGTCGAAGCCATATAGGTTAGGCGTGATGTCCGCCAGGTAGTAGGGGCCAGAACCGCTTACCGTTCCCTCGATGGTAACGGATGCCATATCCACATCCACTTCCGTAACCTGATTAGCATAATCGGTGCCGAGATATTCCAGGAAGGCCTCATTCACGCGGCGACTCACGAACTTGTCACTGTTCTGCTCGTCGAGTAACTCCTGGGCCGTAGGGGGGCGCAGGACGATGTTGCGAATTTCGAGCGTTTTATCGGTGTTTTCCTGGCGGCCGAAGTCAAAGCGGAAATCGGTCCACTGCTCGTCCTGGAAGAAGTCGGTAAAGAGCCGGGCATTGATGGTGCGGGTCGTCCACTCGCTGGAGGCGGGTATACCTTCCTGGTCAATAAAGCTTTGGGAAGCACTGATCGGCGGGCCGTAAAAGACCTGCAGCTCGTTATAGCGCTCCACGGAGCGGTATTCGAACTCCAGTATGTAGGTGGAGTCCGGGTCGTATTTGGCCGCCACGGTTTTCGAACGGATCCAGGGGTCGCTGCCGGTGGTCTGCAGTTCGTAAGAACCGGGAGCCACTTCGGTGGCTGTGAGATCGCCGCTCGTCCGGGTTACGTCCAGCTCGATTGCCACGGTGTCCAGTACGGGGAGGGGGGCGAATTCTTTGGATTCGGAGAAGGTGGGCTCCCGCAGGTAGATCTCATCGATGGTGATGGTCCGGCCGGCAAGGCGGCCAAAGTCGAAACGGAGCTTCTCTACAATGTCGTTCTCGGTCCAGGTTCCGTTGCTTCCGCGCTTCATCGAGCCGACGAAGGTGGTCGTCGCCGCGGCGGCGGGCAGGGGGCCAAAATCCGCCCGGCGCGTGCCGGCCCAGGGAAAGCCGAAAAAGGCCTGGAACAGGTCCAATCCGGTGGGGGAGCTATAGTCATAACTAAGCACGAAAGTCTCTTCCGGATCGTAAGCAACACCGAGGGGCTGGGTAGCGATGAAGGGGTCCCGGCCAGTGGTATTGATGGTGATGCTCCCATCCGCGTTTTCCGTGGTGGTCATCTGCTGCTGCTCGTCCAGGTTTAGGGTAAGAGGTATAACTTCCGTATCGGTCGGCGCCCGGAGCTGGAAATTGCGGACCGTCAGACTATACCGCCCCGCCCGGCTGAAGTCGAAGCGAAACTTCTGGAAGGGGCTGTTCCAGTTGTCAACGTCAAATTTCATGAAGGCCTTGAAGGTCCGGAACCCATCGGATGCGGGCAGGTCGGTATACGTAACCTTTCGCGTGGCACTCGTAGCGCCGTAGAAAATCTCCAGAAAGTCAAGTCCGCTGGAAGCCTGATAGTCAAAGCTGATCACGTAGATCGAATCCGGATCGTAGGGGCCGGGGGAGAACGGCTCCGTAGGTATCCAGGCATCGTTCCCGGTGATCGTGATAGCGTACGTGCCATCCGTAGTCTCGGTGACGTTCATCCGCTTGGCCTCGGATACATCGAGGGGTATATCATAGGACTGAGCGGCCATACTGCTTATCCAAAGGATACACATTGACAAAATTAAAAAAGTGTTGATCGACTTCACGAGAACGCTGTTTGGTGTATGGATCAAATTTGACACATAAATTCCGTTTTAGTGTCCTGTGCTTCCCGGTGGTGGCCCGAACTGTCCGTTTACCAGGGGGAAGAAAATCTATATCTGGGGGGAGAATTGTATGGCGCCGGGCGCAGGTTAATTATTGAATAACAACCGGCCTGTAGACCCAAACCCTGTCCCTGCCTGACTTGAAAGGGGTGCTTACCCCAAACCCTGAATACTTCTCCGCACGCAGCCGGAGCGCGACCCAAAAATTTTTGAAAATAGGGATGAAGCACTACCCGTAAGGTCAAAATGCCCAGGTAAAGTCATCGTTATTCCGTGATGCAGCCCCGGAAATTGGCGAACCGTCAGATTGTCAAGCTGTTAGGTTTGTTTCGTAAACGCCCCGCCATGAAAGCCTGCTTATTTCTTGTACTTCTCTGCTATTCCCTGCCCGCGATGGCCCAGGTTATTGGTGATAGTCTGACAAACGCATCGGACAGCATCTACCAAGTGGTTGAACAGATGCCCTCCTTCAAGGCGGATTGTCCGAGCGACGCACAGTACAAGCCCTGCGCGGATAAAGCCATGGTTACCTACGTCTACGAGAAATTGGAGTACCCGGAGGAGGCCGAAGTAGCCGGTAAGGAGGGAATGGCCGTTGTCTCCTTTGTAGTGGAAAAGGACGGTACGGTCAACCAGGCATCTATCTACCGGGAACCCGGCTACGGGATGGGGGAGGAGGCCCTGCGGGTAGTCGAATCCATGAATGAAGGCGGCCCCCGTTGGAACCCGGCCTCGAGGAATGGGGAGCCGGTGCGGGCCATGTTCAACCTGCCGGTGAAATTCACCGCTGGGAAGTGATCGTTTCGCGTTCAGCGGCCAGACGTGGCTTTGCTCCGTTTGGCAGACAAACCTGAGACTACAGGATGCGGGCCCCCTGGCGAGTCCCTATGTTTAGGGTCAAGATCATGCCTTATGCCTCGCCTTACACTCCCCCTCTTTCTATTGCTGTGCCTAGTCCATTCGTATTCCGGATGGTCGTTGTCGATTTCCGCGCCGCCCGCTGAAATCTCTTCTCCTGCGCTCGCCGCCCTACAAATCGTGGAGCCACGTGTGGAGTACAAAGCCAATCCCGACGGGCTGGACACGGAGCGACCCCGCTTCAGCTGGCGGCTGGAAGGAGAGGGGCGTGACCGTGCCCAGAGCGCCTACCACATCAGCGTGCGTTCACCGGAAGGAGAGGTATGGGACAGCGGGAAGGTTTCCTCCAATGCTACCAATCAGATCGACTACGAAGGTGAGTCGCTGCAGTCCGCCACCCGTTACGAATGGCGCATACGGGTGTGGGACGAGAACGACCAGCCGTCCGAGTGGAGCGGAACCCAGCAGTTTTCGACGGGGTTACTTCGCTTTTCCGACTGGCAGGGCAAGTTCATCGGTCACGACGTCGGCTACGATACTACCGACAAATACCGGGAACTCTATTTGCCCCCCACGCGCTACGTACGCAAATCCTTTCGGACCACTAAGCCCATCAAACGGGCGGTGGCCTATACCACCGCACTCGGTCTGTACGAGTTGCGCCTGAACGGCGAGAAGGTGGGCGAGCAATCTTTCCTTCCGGGATGGACGGACTACGACAAACGACTGTACTACCAAACCCTCGACGTGACCGACCGGCTGCGGAAGGGCGAAAACGTCATCGGCGCGGAGATTGCCGATGGCTGGTACGCGGGCTACATCGGCTACGCCCTGCTGGTGCGGCTGGATAAGGTGCGTAACTTCTACGGCGTGAATCCCAGCTTTATGGGACAGCTACACATCGAATACGAAGACGGAACGACCGAGGTGATTGCGAGCGATGAAAGCTGGTCCGGCAGCACGGGACCGACACGTGAGGCGGACGTTATCATGGGGGAGACTTACGACGCGCGGCAGGAACATAGCGGCTGGGATGCTCCTGGCTTCCCGGACAGTACGTGGCGCAAGGCCAAGCTTTACACCTATCCGAACGGGCGGCTGCAGGCATACCCTGGCACTTACGTCCGGGATTTGGAGCGCCTGACCCCAATAGCGGTTACGGAACCCAAACCAGGGGTGTACGTTTTCGACCTGGGCAAGAACATTGCCGGGGTGGCCGAGCTGAGCGTGGAAGCGCCGGCGGGCACGGAGATCCAGCTACGGTTCGGCGAGCTGACCCGGTCCGACGGCACGGTGATGACCGAAAACCTGCGCCGGGCCCGCGCTACCGATACCTACATTGCCAAGGGGGGAGGCCCGGAAACCTGGCGACCTAAATTTACCTACCACGGATTTCAGTACGTGGAGGTAACCGGACTGGACGAAAAGCCCGGGGCGGATGCCATCACCGGTATTGCCATGAGTTCCATCGATATGGAGGCCGGTAGTTTCGATTGTTCCAATCCGATGAACGACAAGCTTTTCGAAAATATTCAGACTACCCAGGCGGCTAATTTCTTTGAGGTGCCGACGGACTGTCCCCAACGGGACGAGCGCCTCGGCTGGACCGGCGACGCGCAGATATATGCCCGCTCGGCCACTTATAACGCCGACGTGGCGAGCTTCTTCACCAAGTACATCGTGGACTTAGACGATGCGCAGCGTTGGTACGGCGCGTACCCGAATTTCGCACCCTTTCCCTATTCCCGTCCCGATCAGTACGCACCGGCCTGGATGGATGTAGGCGTCATCATGCCCTGGACCAGCTGGAAAGTGTACAACGACACCCGCATCGTCGACTACGCCTGGGAGGGGATGACCCGCTTCATGGAATTTCAGGCCGATGCCGCGGGCGACGATTACCTGCGGCCCGGTGGCGGGAACAATTGGGGGGACTGGCTCAGCGTAGGCGAGAAAACGAGTGATGGCTTTGTGGGCGCCAGCTACTACGGCTACGATGCCGCCCTGATGGCCGAGATGGCGGCCGCCCTTGGTAAGGAGGCGGAGGCCGCGCACTACGCCAACCTTTTCGATAGCATCAAGGTGGCCTTTGCGGAGGCGTACATTCAGCCCGACGGGAAGACCACCGAGGACCTGCAGACCACGTACGCCCTGGCGCTCTACTTCGATCTATACCCCGAAGACCTCGCCGCCGCCGGTGCCGCCAGGCTGGCGCAGCTGATCGAAGAGAACGACTATAAATTTACCACCGGCTTTCTCGGCACCAAACACGTCATGCTGGTACTGTCTGAGTACGGGTACCACGACCTGGCCTACCGCCTCTTCCAGCAGACCGAATACCCCAGCTGGGGCTATTCGGTGGTGAACGGTAGTACTTCCATCTGGGAACGGTGGAACAGCTACACGAAGGACGCCGACCAGAACGCTGAGGTGAACGCCGCGATGAATTCCTTCAGCCACTACGCCTTCGGCTCCGTCGCCGAGTGGATGTTCCAGTACGGGTTAGGTATTGACTCGGAGGGGCCCGGCTACCGGAATATCATCATTAAGCCCGCGGTCAGCGAGGAGATGGACCGCATGGCGGGGAGCTACGAATCCATTAACGGGACGATTGCTTCGGCCTGGGAACGCCGCGCGGGAGAATTGCGCTTTGACATTAGCATACCGGCTAATACCCTTGCTACGGTGTACTTACCGGGGAAGCCGGACATGACGCTAAGCGAGGCAAAAGGAAAGGAGTCCGGTACGTACCGCGACGGCCACCACGTACTTCAGGTGGGGTCGGGCAATTATGTCTTTACGCTGTCGGCAAATCAATAGCAAACCAATCCGGGATATCCTATGCCTCCGGTACGATCTCATATATATCTGTCCTACTTTCTACTTCTGCTTTTGATCGCGTGTGCACGAGACCATGAGCGACCGGTAACTGACCAGGCCTCCAGGCCAGAGGCTCAACCACTTTCTGCCTGGCGCGCCGAATGGATCGCGCATCCGACGGTCGACCGCAACGAGGCGGATACGCTCATCCTTCCGCCGGCCGCCTACTTCCGGAAAACTTTCACGCTGCCGGGCGTAAGCCGGCGGGGCACCGTGCACTTCACTGCGCTCGGCATCGTGGACGTGCGTGTGAACGGAGAGTTGGTCACCGAAGACCGCTTCCTGCCCGGATGGACCGATTACAACCAGCGAGTGTACTACCTCAGCTACGACGTAACCGACAAACTCAGGGCGGGAAAAAATACGGTTGAGGCCACCCTGGCCGATGGTTGGTATGCCGGATATGTCGGCCCGAAGGAGTTATCCGAACCCCTGAATCGTCAGCTCTACGGCGAGCAAACCGCCCTGCGCTTACAGTTGGAGGTAACCGGGGCGGACGGTACGCAACACCGCACGGTCACCGACAGCAGTTGGCAGGCTACCACGGGTCCGGTCCGGTACGCGGATCTGCTGATGGGGGAGTTCTACGATGCCCGCCTGCAACCGGAAGACTGGACGTCAGTTGAAACGCTTCCCGATACTTTCGTCAGGCCGCAACCGTACATCGGGAACCCCGTCCAGGTCTACGCCGAACTCCCCACCCGGACCGTCCGACACTTAGGAGACGATACCTACCTCTTCGACCTGGGACAAAACTTCGCGGGGTACATCCGGCTGAAGTACCGGGGGCAGCGGGGGGACACGCTGACCTTCCGGCACGGCGAGATGCTGTACCCCGACGGCAGCCTGATGACGGAGAATCTGCGTTTCGCCCGGGCCACCGACATCTACGTGGCGCGGGGTGAGGAAGAAGAGGTTTGGGAGCCCCGCTTCACGTACCATGGCTTCCGGTACGTGGAGGTGAGTGGACTGAGCAGCGCCAACAGGGAGATGATCACCGGCGTTGCACTGAGCGCCTCGACGCCCCGGACGAGTACGTTCACGAGTTCCGACACCTTGCTGCGGCGGCTGTACGAAAACATCATCTGGACCCAGCGCTCCAATTTTTTGGAAGTACCCACCGACAGTCCCCAGCGAGATGAGCGGTTGGGGTGGCTTGGCGATGCACAGATCTTCAGTCGGTCTGCCCTGTATAACACCTACCTCCTGGATTTCTACCGCAAGTGGCTGGCGGATGTCCGGGACGCGCAGTATGATGACGGACCGTATTCGGTATTTGCCCCCCGCCCGTATCCTGACTTGAGGTGGTATTCACC
>JBASAV010000458.1:0-6716 GCA_049650785.1 Lewinella sp.
CAACAGTTCTGGGATACGGATACCGTCAACGCCTACTTCAAGTTCAATTTTGACCTCGGTAAGACCGAGCATAACTTCCTGATCGGCTACGACGCCCAGTACTGGGACAAGCTGCGCGGCAGCGGGCAGAACCAGGCCCGCGGCTATCTGCTCAACGACGGGACCGCCACCCGCAGTTTCGATCCCGATAATGCCGGGGACTACCAGACAATCGAGATCGGGGACGTCACGCTTCCCCGCCCCAACGTGCCGTACTACAACCTTAGCAGTCCGGATTACGCCCTGGCCATCCCCCAGAATTACGTGATCAATTCCCGCTTCGCCATACCGGCTACGGTGACTTCCACAAATGCCGCCTACATCCAGGAGGCACTCACGGTAGGCAAATTTACCGCCCTGCTTAGCCTGCGTGCCGAGTGGTTCGAGGATATCACCAACGTAGACGGACCCAACGAGGCCTCCTTTACGAATACGGCCATCATACCCCGCCTCGGCCTGACCTACGCGGTGACCGACGACCTGAATATTTACGGTACCTACCTGGAGGGGTACCAGCCGCAGTCGAATACCGTAGCGCTGCTGCCCAGTACGGGGAACTTCTTCTGGGCCGACCAGTCCGCCGCACAGTTCGATCCGCTCATCAGTGATCTGCGTGAAATTGGATTTAAAGCTTACCTGCTCGACCGTCGATTTTCCTGGACGGGCGCCATCTATGAGATCAACCAGGAGAATATCCTGATGAGTGCTAACGATCCGGAGGAACCGGACCGACTGACCCAGCGGGGAGCCGACCGTAGTCGCGGCTTCGAAACCGACCTCACCGGCTATTTGACGCCGGACTGGCAGATCATCGCCTCGTACGCCTTCGTAGACGCTGAGATCCTGTTTGATGACGATCCCTCCCTGATCGGTGCGCAAAAAGAGAACGCCCCGCGGCACAGCGGCAACCTATGGACGCGCTACGATCTGCGGCCCAGACCCCAGGGGGCAACTTTCGGTATCGGCCTCGGCATGACCGCCCAGGGCAGTCGGGTACCCTGGTTCACCCGGGCCTTCGAGATCCCGGGGTACGCCGTACTTGATGCCGCCCTCTACTATACGGCCCCTAACGGCAAGGCGCGGATCGCCCTCAACGTGAATAACCTCCTGGACAAAACTTACCACCTGGGCGCCCAGACGCTCACGCGGCTCTTCCCGGGGGCGCCAAGAAACATCATGCTGTCCACCACCTATCGATTCTAAGCCTTCCCATCAACCGGTTCCCCTTGCTATCTCCCCCCACTACGATGAGATTACGAATCATACAGCTGTTCCTGAAGTACACTTTTGCCGACCTCACGAAAAGGTCGGGTACGAAGTGGATGATCGGGATACTGAATCTGCTGATCCTGTTCGCCCTGGCTACGGCCTACGGCAACCTGCGATCGCAGCGGTCCACCATCGAGGACTACCGCCACGAAGTACGGGAGCGCTGGGAAGCCAACCCCGACAAACATCCCCACCGGATGGCCCACTACGGATACGTGGCGTTTCGGGAACCTCACCCCCTCAGCTTTTTTGACCGGGGATTGGAGAGCTACGTGGGTAACGCCGTTTTTCTAGAAGCTCACCGGCAGAATACCGTAAACTTCTCGGAGGCCAGCCTCTCTACCGGATTGCTACGCTTTGGCGAGCTATCGGGGGCACTGGTGCTACAGGCCCTCCTACCCTTACTCCTCTTTTTCTGGGGGTTTTCGCTGATCGCGGGGGAGCGAGATGACGGAAAGCTACGCTTGGTTTTCGCCCAGGGGGTCACGTGGCCGGAGGTACTGTTCGGCAAGGCGGCCGGCCTGTTTCTGGCCTCGTTGCTGGTGCTGGTTCCGGCGATAGCAATAGCGGTGATCCTGCTTACCATGACCGCGGGCCCGTCGGAGGTATTGCCTTCCCTGCTTCGCTTCGGCCTGCTCGTACTGGGTTACGGCCTCTACTTGTATTCCCTCTCCCTGTTCGCCGTGTGGGTATCGACGGTGAGCGCCAATGCCAAGACCGCGCTCATGAGCCTGATCGGCTGCTGGCTGCTATTCGTACTGGTCCTGCCAAAAGTATCCCAGGTCGCCGGGCAGGTCATCTATCCCGCTCCCTCCAAGATCGCCTTCGATCGGGCCGTGGAGCAGGAATTACTGCAACGCGGGGACAGCCATAATCCGGACGATCCCTACTTCGGTGCCATCAAGGACTCCCTACTTGCGGCGTACCAGGTAAGCACGACGAAAGAATTACCCTTCAACTACGGGGGCTATATCATGCGAGAAGGGGAAAAGCTGAGTACGGAAACCTTCCGACAACACCAGGATCGACTTATGACGCGCTACGAGCAACAGCACGGCCTGGTACGCTGGACGTCCCTCATCAACCCCTACATCGCCATCAAGTACGCTTCGATGGCGCTGGCGGGGAGCGATTTCCTGGCGTACCGAAGCTTTCAGGAGCAGGCCGAAGGCTACCGTTACGACCTGGCGCAGGCCATGAATACCCTGCAGGTCGAGCACGTCAGTAATCATATTGCCACATCGGCGGACGCCAGCGCCGCACTCAGTAGCCAGCACTGGGCGGATTTTCGTGACTTCGACCCCCACCCGGTTTCCCTGGCCGGCACCCTGCGTGCAGAATGGCTCTCTCTGCTGGCCGTGTGCTTGTGGGCTGCCGGATTGACGGTGATGTCCCTCTCTATTCATAAACCAAGTAGCATAATCTAGATGAATACCTTTCTACTCCGCGACTTTCTCCGGTCCAAAAGTTTGGTAGCGGGTATTGTCCTGCTTCTCTTCGCCGGGCTACTGAGTCTGTACATCGGTAACCTGTTCCTGGACCAACAGGAGCAGACCACCGGCCAGACGGCCGAAGCACAGGTGGAAGGCATCGGCCGGACCCTGGATTTCGTGGCGGAAGACGATATCGGCCTATTCCTCTACCATGCCCGCTTCGGCCTGGTCAACGAAACGCCGCGCATTAGCGGGCTGTCTATCGGTCACCGGGACATGCACCCCGCAGCCCAGAACGTAAATATTCGGAACCTGGAGGAACAGCGGCACGTGAGCGTACTCAAGAACCCTTTCTTCCAGTTCCTCGGCAACCTGGATTTCAGCTTCGTGCTGATCTACTTTTTCCCCCTCGTCATCATCGCGTTCTGCTTCAATCTGTTTTCCGAGGAAGAAGAAGGGGGCACCTGGCGCCTCGTGCTAAGTCAGCTGGAACGGCCCGAGCGGGTATTGTATGGCAAACTGGTCGTTCGTTTAGGTGCCGTAGCCCTTATCCTGACGGCACTCCTGGTGATTGGTAAGTTTGTCCTGCGCATCCCCCTGGACAGCCATTTCCTTGCGTTCAGCGTCGTGAGTATGCTTTACGTGGCCTTTTGGTTTGCACTCTCTTGGCTGGTGATCCGGCTACGCCGATCTTCGAATCAGAACGCCCTGATCCTCCTGCTGGCCTGGGTGATGCTGACCATCGTCGTTCCCAGCTCGCTAAACACGCTGGTGGTTGGCCTGTATCCGGTCCCGGAGGCCTATGAAGCCATGTTGGATAGCCGCGACGGGTACCACAACAAATGGGACGAGCCCATCGGCCCGACGCTCGAAAAATTCCAGGCCATCTATCCGCAATTCGCTGCGTACCAGCACCCCGAAGGGGAAGCTTTCAGCTGGTTATGGTACTACGCGATGCAGCAAATGGGGGATGCCGAGGCCGCTACCGCCTCCGCGGCTATGCGGGATAAACTCAAACAGCGGGATGACTTCAGTAAAGTGTCGGGTTACCTGTTTCCGAGCGTCCATGCGCTACTCGGTCTCAACGCCCTGACACACTCGGACCTGACCAACTACCTGGCCTTCCAGGACCGGCTGGCGGGGTTCCATGAACGAATGCGGCTGGAATTTTACCCCGCTATCTTCTCCGAGTCGGCGGTGTCCTCCGTAAACTGGAATCAATACGGTACGGACTACTTCCGGGATGATCGCCCGGTGAACTGGTTGGCCGTCGTGTTGCCGCTGATGCTGCCGATTTTACTGCTCTTGGGTGCTGCTCGGGTATTTGGAATGCCGTACGGAGCTATGTAACTAGGTAATCTGATGCCAAAGACAACGGACAGTACCGAGATTGGCAATCTTGACAAAACCTGCTATAGCTAACCAAATCCCTGCCGGTTAGACTCAAGCATAGAAGGCGGGCGTATGCAATAATCGAATCATTGCAACTCTGTAGTAAAAAAAATTAGCCTTGATCACCCCTTCCGATATACACCGACCTTTTTTCCATGACGTGGTGGGCGCGCTCGCCGGTGTCATTTGCGCAATCCACTGCGCCCTCACTCCTTTCCTCCTTGGGGTCTTTCCGCTACTCCGTGAGGCCGGGGGCCTGTGGGGTGTGCTGGATATAGCCTTCCTATTGGTAAGCTTATTTGCCGTGTGGGGAACGGTGCGTGGGAATGGTCTCGATTGGGTTCGTTACGTGGGCCCCACCGGCTGGGTAGTCCTCGCTCTACGTCTGATCGCCGACCGCACAGGTATGGTAGGCGGCGACTATCTGATGTACCTGGGAGGGGCGGTATTGGTGATGGCGCACATCGCCAATATCCGTTACTGTCGTCAGGACAGATACCGTAGCATCAGCTTTTAAATTACCCAGTAGTCGCCCGCTGTAGGCCGGTAGCCCCAGGGCCACCGCGCCCCGCAAGTGCCCGCCTTCGAATGTAACCACCTCCCGCTCCGGTCGCGCCGCGGCAAATTGCGTGCTATCCGCTACCGTAGTCCGCTCGTCGGTCGTGCTGGCAATAAGGAACAGCACGTCCTGCTTTTCCACCCTCGCGGCGGGGGTCATGTGCCAGGTGTTGAGCTGCGCTCCGTCGGCGGTTTCTACCCTTTGCTCGGTGTACGTGATACCGAAGCGGTCCGGCTTCAGGGTGTAGTCCCGTTGTGGATTGATGGCCAGGAGAGCAGCCAGCGGGAGGAATACCGCCAGCGCGAGGAAGGAATGTCTAGTCATCATCGGTGGGCTTGATCTAAGCGGCCGTAGCCGGCTGGGAAGCCAACGCGTTCCTATCGGTAAGATAATACCTCCAACACCTTGTGCCCGCCTACTCCAACTCGATCAATTCCAGCATGTACCGATCTGGGTAGGGCGGCTCCGGCTCACGGTCGTTGTTTTCCGCCAGGGTTTCCCAGCGCAGAATGTACGGGCCCACTTGATCGATGTTGACCCGCACGGGTTTGGAGTAAGCACCCGCGGTGGTGATTTCATCCAGGCCGGCGGGGTAGGGGGGAGTGGAAGGCCGTACCGCCAGGGGTTCCAGCGTCGCTTCGTTGAGCACGATCTCCCCTTCGCCGTATTTGACGTGGTCGTAGCTGACGATCACCTCACCGGCTTCCGGATGGCTGCGCATACCGGTCAGCTTGATCTCGAAGATGATCGATCCATATCCGGAGAAGTCGAAGCGGTAATCCCAGTCCGTGATCTGCCGCTCCAGCCATCCCCCGTCCGGTTGTGGCCGATAGGCGTAGAGTTGGGAGTTGCCCGCCGCGTCGTACTTCATATTCGCCAGCACGACGCGATCCTCGGAATCCAAAGTGTGGGCCTGTACCCCGTTGAGCATACCGGTACCGTACAGGGTGTCGGAAGGGTCCACGTACAGTGCCGCATTGCCGTAGGTCAGCGGGAAGGATACGGATTTCCCGTCGGCGCTTTCCCAGTTCTTCAGATCCGCACTACGGGCGTAGCTGAAGGTGTGGTTGGTCGCGCAATCGGGTGTTTCCCGCCACACCCAGTACAGGTGGTAGTTGCCGTCCGCCCCGTAGAATGGGCCCTGCATGTAAGCATTGCGGAGACCCTCGCCGTCGATCAGGGGCTCATCCAGGAAGCGGGTCCAGGTCCGCGTTTCCGGCTGCCAGCGATTGTAGACTTCGTAGCCGTTGCCGCTGCCCCCGTAGCGGTAGTGGTAGAGCAGCCCGCCGTCCGCCGTCTTCAGGAAGTGCGGATAAGTCGTGCTCACCTCCTGCTCCCCGGTCATGTAGTGAATCTCCTCGAACTCGGAAGCGTCGTAGGGACGCGTGGAACGCCAGTAGAAAAGCGAGTCGATGTGCATATTCCCGCTGACGTGGATGTAGCCCTCGTCGTCGACGGCTAGCTCGGTATAGTTGTGGCTGTCCCAACCGATCCTGGAGTCCAGCACGGTCTTCTCAAAGGCATCCTCGTCCAGCGTCCGGTAGCCGATGCTGAAGTTCCTCTGCGCATCGTAGTAGGCGATGTAGTGGTGATTGCCCGCTATGGCCTGGCAGAAGTCAACGGGGAAGGCGGCCTCAACGTGGTCCACGTCGATCCGCCGTTTGATGGTGGGTTCGTTATCGGTGATCGCTTGCGTAGCCTGCTGGTCGGAGGTGGCGCTATCATTGGAGCTTAGACAGCCCGTCAGAATGGACAGGCAGAGTAAGGGGATGAACCAATAACCAGGAGTAAGGGATTTTCCGCGCATGCCCCGAAGGTAAAGCGTTGGTGGGCTAGGGCGGCGGCGCGCAGGATAAGAGCTTTTCAAGAAAACTCACCTTGGTGATACCCAACGACCACCGTGCGCCGCGTGTCACGGATCTCCCATCGGTATGTCTAAGTCCCCCTGCACGTCCCCGCGTGGGTAGCGGTATTGCTAGTGGCTAAGTTCGTGGCTTACCCATCGTCAAGCCCGTGGGGAAACT
>JBASAV010000459.1:0-6476 GCA_049650785.1 Lewinella sp.
CACATCGGATGTGGCAGTCCGGCCATTCTTGCAGACATCCGATGTAGTTTTCATAAGCAGGTGAGTCATGTGCTCGGTATTTGAGCTTATGTGGCGGATAATGGCTTCAGAATCAAATTGTATGAGATTATGAGGGCATGACACATCGGATGTCTGACATTTTGTCAGTACTGCCACATCCGATGTTTAGGTGCTCCTGAAAGTGACACGGAGTCGCGTCCACCCATCCGCTTCCGTGCGTAACCGGTATTTCGCTCCGTGCCCCTCCAGTATCTCACGCGTCAGCGTCAGCCCCACCCCCTGGCCGGTACTCTTGGTGCTGAAGAAGGGGGTAAATAATTGGTCCGCCACCTCCAAAGGTATACCCGGTCCGTCGTCAGCCACAATGAAGGAAACGGGGTTACCGATACTGCTCAGTAGGATTTGCCCCTCCGCCCCGATACTCTCCCGGGCATTCGTGAGCGCGTTGATCATCACCTGTTCCAATTGAGCCCGATCGGCGCGTAACCATACCGGTTGTGTAGAGAGATTCGTCCTCAGGACAATGTGGTGTTTATCGAGCAGCGGTTTCATCACTTCGCCGGCGCCCTGCAAAATCACATTCAGATCTATGCGTTCCCGTTGCGGGGCCGGAAGCCGGACCACCCGGGCAAAGTTGCGCATGAAGGCCGTGAGGTTCTCGGCCCGGTTGATAACCGGGGGCAGGTAATCCCGCACCACCTCTCCTAGGTCCGGCTCGTCTGCAACGGCTACTTCCATTATCGTTTTTAGTAAGGACACGATTGCCGCGTTCGAGTTATTGACCTCGTGGGCCATCATGCGGATCACCTTTCCGTAGGCCTCCTTTTCCGCCTGTAACAGGTCAGCAGTCACGTCCTGGAGAACCAAAAAGCCCCGCTCGAAGCCCCGGTCGATGAAGGTGGCATACTCAACGTGGAGGCGCCGGTTGTCAGGAGTGATGAAGATCCGCTTCTCGCCGATCGATAGGGAGCGCGCCGGCTCGATCACCCCGGCAACGAAGTCAGGATTGGTCCGCCTATCCATCACCCAGGGGTTCTCGGATTCTATTTTGCCATCGAAGTCCAGGATGATGATGCCCACGTCGGCCGCGTTCACCAACTGATCGAGGAATTCCTCCCGTTGCCGCCCGGTCACGCGTTCGCTACGTAGCTGATCAATCATGCGATTGTACACCTCACCGAGTTGATCGATGTCCGGGCTACCCGTTTTAGTCATCTTGACGGAGAAATCTTGGTCTGCCAGCGCACCGGCTCCACGGCTTAGCAACTGGATCGGTGCCACCAGTACTTCGTACAATCGGTAGCCGATATAGGCGGAAAGCAGGAGTACCATCTCGACCAGCAGCAGCACCGGACCACGACCCACCACCTGGTAGATCAGGATACCGATCACCAGGTGAAGCGCGGTCAGGTAAAGGATGTAGCGGGTGGCAGCGGACAAGTTCAATGAAGTTACAACACCCCATACTTCTCAATCCGCCGGTACAGGGCCGCCCGCGTCAACCCCAGCTCCCGGGCCGTAGCCGTTATTTCGCCGTCGTTACGCGCCAGCGCGGTGCGGATCATGTTTATTTCCATTTGCTCGAGCGTGATACCCGACGGGGCAAAATTGGTGGTTACACCCGGTCCGCCCGATTGCCGCTGAAGCTGCTCGGCGGTGATGCTTTCATCTGGGTTTAAAATCGCGGTGCGCTCGATAAGATTTTGAAGCTGGCGAATATTGCCCGGAAATGTCTGCCGCCGGAGCCATGACTGCGCTTCGGTAGACAGTGTCAGTTTCGGGCGATCGTATCGCCGCCGGGCACTCATCAGGAAATGCTCTGCTAACGGCAGTATATCACCCGGTCGCTCCCGCAGGGGCGGCAGGTGCAGAGGGATGAGGTTGATGCGGTACAGCAGGTCCTCCCGAAAGGTGCCCGCGGAAACCATACTCTGCAGATTGCGGCTGGTCGCGCTGATGATGCGGACATCCGTCGGTTGCGACTTGCTTTCGCCCAGTCGTTCGTACTGTCGTTCCTGCAATACCCGCAATAGCTTGACCTGCGCCGCTGCGGCCAGATCGCCGATCTAATCCAGGAAGAGGGTGCCTCCGCCGGCCGTTTCGAATCGGCCCTTGCGGTCGCTCCGGGCATCAGTAAAGGCCCCGGCCTTATGACCAAAGAGCTCCGACTCGAACAGGCTTTCCGGTACTCCGCCGAGGTTGACCGCCACGAACGGTCCGTCGGACCGGTGGCTAGCTCCATGAATGGCCTCGGCGATCAGTTCCTTACCCGTTCCACTCTCGCCCGTGATGAGTACCGAGGCTTGTGTATTCGCTACCCGGCGGGCCTGCTGGATGATATCCTGTAATAATTTGGATTCTCCGAGGATGCCGGTGAAGGAATCCTGAGTTTGCTGGTCTTGAACAATATTCGAATGCTTAGGATCCATTTCTCCTGCGCTCCGCCGCCCACTTTTCAATTGTTGTTGGATCGCGTTGAGCAATTCGTGATTGTCCCAGGGTTTGGCGATAAAATCGCGCGCTCCGGCCTTCATCCCCTCCACGGCGAGTTGTACGGTCGCCCAGCCGGTCATCTGGATGACGGGGAGTCCCGGGTTCGCTTCCATCAGCTCGCCGAGCAACTTCATCCCCCCCCGCCCGGTGGTTTCGACCGCAAAATTCAGATCCAACAACACCAGATCGGGCTGGAAGGAAGCCACGGTGGCTATTGCCTCCGCCGGTCCGTGTATGCTGGTCGCCGTATAGCCCGCCCGCTTGAGTAGCAACTCGAGGCTTTTGCAGACCGTGCGATCGTCGTCGATGATGAGTATGCGAGAGATAGAAATACGATATTAAGTTTAAGGACGCTCGGGTGGGTGTACCGGATGCATCATTGCCCCTCCGATACCGGAAAAAGTTCCAGGCAAGACATCATTTCCTGTCCGGCGGAGCGGGCGCGATCGGCAGAAGCCTGGGTATAATCCGTAGCGAGAAGCGCCAGGTGGTTATGCTCCGGCAGGTAAGTCAGGTTTACGCCATCGGCCTCGGCCACTACCTTATCGGTCACCCGCTCGGGTAGGGTGATGCCGATCAGGTGGCTGATGCATATGGTCAGATCTTGACTACGCGCGGGTTCCAACCGAATATCAAGCTGGTACGCATTGGGCTGGCTGAATTCATTCACCAAAAAATCCACTTTCACGGGCTGAGCGGCGCTGAGGGAAACGAGGAGAGCGGTCAATAGGGTTGGAAATAGCATAGTGGGTTGGTTAAAAGAGTAAGGTCACCGACGGGGCGGTTCGGATTGTAGCCGATCCTGCAAATCAACGGCAAGGGCTTTTGCGTGCGCAAGCGCCGCCTCGTCCGTGCCCTTGTAGCTGATCCTGAAGCGTTTTCGACGGGTATTGACCGACACTTCCACACCATCGTCAAGGGTATTTTCGATCTTGCCGCTCACCTTTCCCTCTACGTTCATGTCAGTGATTTCGGAGAAAACGGTGTTCATCATTTGAGCGGTTATATCATTGCTACGGATGGAGTAGGTGTAGCTGTTGTCGGTCTCGTATTCGTACACTTTTACCGACGTTTGCTGGGCGGAAAGTGTTACAGCCAGCACGAGATAACAGGTCAAGAATAGGTACTTCATTGCGGATTTATTGGGATAAAGAGATGAATGGATAGGGTGGATCGACGAGCGATCCTATTCTTCGTGGAGCACCAGGGCCGGGTGTAGCCCGGCGGCCTGCCGGCTGGGAATCAGCGCACACAGCACGACAATCACCAGAATGGTAAGGACCGCCGCACCGATACCTAGATAGAAGAACTCAGCGGGTATGGGCAATAATTCCAGCAGCGGGACCTGAACGGCGAAGAAAATGCCGATTAACAGCCCGGCCACCGTGACCAGCACCACCTCCAGCACGAACTGGGTAGTTACTTCCGCGGGCGTTGCGCCCATGGCTTTCCGGAGCCCGATCTCCGCGCGGCGGTGGCTGATCTGGGTGAAAAGTACCCCGAAGAGACCGAGGGCAATGTTGATGAGGAGGAAGGCGGAGATGGAAATGAGAATGACCAGGGGGATAACCACCGGCCGGTTGGCCTTGATACGGTCTTCGGCCATGTTCCAAATGACTACATCGGGGTTTTTTGTAAGCTGCGAGAGGAGGTTGAAGATCGGTTCCTCGATGCTGGCGGTGCGACCTGGCTCCGCCCGGACGATCATCTGCTCAAAGGGATCCTGCCCGTCCCCATACCAGCTGCGGGGAGAAAAGAAGGTCAGGGGCCGGTTCTCGGCGAAATTGCTGTGGTACTTATAGTTATCAACCACCCCGATGATCTTTTTCTCACCATTTATCTCGATTACTGAATCGATCATGGTTTCGCGTGTAGGGTAATACTCGTCGATGAATTTACCATTGACGACAATGGGCTCGTACTTCTCCGCACGGTCCGCTGCCGTAAACCAGCGGCCCTCCCGAAACTCGAGTTCGAGCGTTTCGGCGTAGTTCTCGTCCGCGAAGACCATCATGGTCTGCACGTGGAAGCCATTCGCGTCGCTGCCCGTCTGCCAGGTGTTGCCGCCAAAGGGGTTCACGGGACCAAGAAAGGTGGCGGAAGCCACACCGGGCAGTTCATTCACTTCTCGCAGTATGCGCTCCTGTAGCCGGACGACCGCAACGGAATCTATCTCATCCGGAATGTCCAAATGGACGCCTACACTGTCTTCGTAGCTGAAGCCCAGGGGAGAGCTATAGCGTTCCAGGTTATAGAACCCGAAGGCGTAGACCCCGAAGAGCACCACAAAGGCGAGCAGTATTTCAAGGAAGATCAGGCCGTTCGCGCGGCGCTTGTTCCACATCAGTTTAAGCAAGTGCTGAAGCATGGTGGTTGGGATTTAGCGGAGGGCGGTTCCGATGTTCGTACGGCTCATTCGGTAGGCGGGCAGAATGCCGGAAAGCAGCCCGAAGAGGAGAATGACGAGGATGAAATAGAGAAAGACCTTTACGGAAAAGGAAAGCCGGACAATGCCGATGAGATCGTTGGCATTGACGAACTGAATGATCAGGTAAGCCAGTACCAGTCCGATAAAACCTCCGATAAAGGTGAGCACCAGATTTTCGAAGATGAACTGGTATAGAATATCGCGACTGTCGGCACCGAAAGCCTTGCGGACCGCGATCTCCGATTTTCGCTCGAAGACGCGGCTCACATTTATATTGATCAGGTTGATTAGGGGTAGGGCCAGAAACAGAATCAACAGGGTAATCAAGGGAATAAACAGCATCAGCTTCGCCTGTTCCGTATCGCTTTCTTGCATGATGTTTGCGGCAAAGACTTCGGTCGCCGTGCCCGAATACAGACGTATGTGCTCGTAATCCGATTCCGGAGGTACGGCATAATTCTCGGCCAGAAATTCTAGCTGTTGCTTGATGGATTCGCGCTTACCCGGGCTGGTTGCTTTGAAAACTGCCTGAAAGGGACCGTAGATATCCGTGCTCGAAAACTGCCGATTATCAATCGTGCTGACCGGCAGAAAAACGTCTCCGGCTATAGTCTCGTCATCCTTAAGCGGGCGTTCTACCACACCGACGACACGGTACTTGTCTTTGCCGAGCGTCATCTCCTGACCGACAATGCCGGCATTCGATTCCCCGAAGTAACTCTGAGCTATGCGTTCGGTGATTACGGCCACTTTATTAGCCGATTCCACGTCCTCGGGACCATAGGGCAAGCCGTGGAGGAATTTGAAATCGAAGACGTCCCAGTATCGGGCGTCAGTGTAGTACGTGCCCATGGTAACTTTGCGCCCGTCGAGGTAGGCATCGATGAATGCGTTGTCTGAGAGAAACGTATAGCTGTCCAAGTCCGTGAGGTCCCGTAGGTTTTGGTCAAGGAACGAATAGCTCATGCCTCCGTTGGAGTTGTTCATGTCGCCGTTCGGTTCGAGGGTTTCGGTGCTATCGTAGCGCAGGTTACCGTCGTCCATCACAATGGTATCCACCGCGTAGACTGTATCGTAAAATTCGGTGTAGCGTTCCAGCATGGGGAGGAACACCATTCGGTCCACGTCGCTCATGGGCTGGTTCGCTCCGAACAGGGCATCCCCCATCGAGGTGATCAACATTAAGATCATCAGCGTAAAACTGATCCCGAACAGACTGATGAAAGTGTAGAACGGCTTGCGTTTCAGGACCTTCAGGGCGAGGAATAGGTAGTTTTTTATCACGCGGTTTTAGTCTTTTAGTGGCGGCTTTGCTCGTCTCGCCGGAGTTGATGGAGATCTTTGGATTTGTGATTCTGGATTCTCGATGGAGGATTTTTGATTTGCTGCCGCTGTTTTTTGCTCGCTGCGCGGTGGATTCATGAATCTCGATTGGCGATTTTTAATTCTTGATTTGGCTACCGCTGTTGTCTGCTCGCTGCGCTCGTGAGTAAGTGTTGAATTAGAGAATTTTGAATAGCTGAATGGGCTGCCG
>JBASAV010000460.1:0-6193 GCA_049650785.1 Lewinella sp.
ATCCTGGTCTGCAGTCACGGCCGGGCCATGTGCGGACTGATCACGCTGCTGATGGGTAAGCCGATAAGCATGATGAACGAGCTCAAGCATAATAACACCGGCCTCTGGATCGGCGAGCTGCAGCCGAACGGTCTGTATCACTTCCGTACCCGCAACGATCGTACCCACCTGCCCGGTCCGCAGACCCTAGGCTCATGGTAAGAACATCCCCACGACTGGTCGCCGTCAGCTATCTGAATACCAAGCCGTTGTTGTACGGCCTGCTTCGTAGTTCCCTGAGCGACCGGATGCAGATGGACCTGGCCATTCCCAGCGAGTGTGCACGCCGCCTGGCGAACGGGGAAGCGGAAATCGGTTTGGTGCCCGTAGCGGTCCTCCCCGAACTCGAGGAATACCGCATCATCAGTGACTACTGTATCGGTGCCGATGGCGAAGTGGCTACGGTGTGTATCTACGGGGATGTTCCCCTCCATAAGATGACCCACATCTACCTGGACCACCACAGCCGGACCTCCGTCATGCTCGCGCGCCTGCTGCTGGAAGAATACTGGAAGCATCCGGTTACTTTCTTGGACGCGGAAGACGGCTACATCGAGCACATTAACGGGACCATCGGTGGCCTGGTGATCGGCGACCGGACCATCGGCCTCAATAAACGGTTCCGCTATGTATATGACCTGGGCACGGCCTGGAAGCGGCATACCGGGCTTCCGTTCGTCTTTGCGGCCTGGGTCACTACGGATCCTGATTTGACCGATGAATTCATTGCGGACTTCAACGCCGCCCTGCGGGAGGGTCTCGACCACTTGCCCCAACTCCAGTTGCTACTGCCCGCGCCCGCGCCGGATTTCGATCTCACCCACTACTACACCCACCACATCGACTACGATCTGAACGCCGGGAAGCGGGAAGCACTTCGTCGCTTTCTTCAGTTCGTTACCGCGGAGCTTCCGGTTTAGTATGCCCTAGTGTTGGTCAGAATCAAAACGTTCGGGTAGGGCAAGGCCGCTACTGATTCATATTCAAATCAAGCGTCACCCCCCGCCCCCAACTGTTGCCGGTTTCCCACTTCCACAGCTTATTGAACCGAGTGTAGGCCATCCGCCCGAGTTCCTTTCCGTTCACCCGTACGCTGCCCCGCTTGATGCGTATGTGCTGGAGTGGTTCGTCGCCTAGATCGCCCGCCGCCTGCAGATTACTGATTACTCGACCGAGGCGGGAGTCCCGATCCTCCCCGATCTCCCGCTGCTGCTGGTCAATATCGTCGAGCATTGAGTGACCGCCCGTCTCCGTGCGTTCCCGCAGCAGTTTTTTACGCTCTTCAAGCTGCTGAAGGGCTTCTTCTAGCACTTTTTCCTTGGCCTCCAGCTGCTGGAGGTCGTCAATGTCTTCGATGTTATCCAGTCGGTGCCGGTAGAGATTGGCACCGTCAAGCGAACGAGTATAGATACTGTCCAGCATCCCGATGTCCCGGTCCAGGTAGATACGTCCCCCGAGTGACTCTACTTCCATTTCGTGTAACTCCTGCGCGGCTTCCTGCAGGCGCACCATAACATCTCCTATATCACCGTCGAGGGTAATGAAGTCCGCCCCGGATACCATCTTTTGCATTGAGTCAATGGTGATTTGTGCCTGGGCCAGAGTTTGCTGCAAGCCTTCCATCGGTACATCGAAATCCAGATCTTCCAGTTTCCGCAGGCTTCGGTGTACTTCCTCCACGTCACCGACACGCAGCATGCTTCCCTTTCCCACTTGTCCTCCGTCGGAAGGAAACCGTTTGACGCCCAGCATTTCCTCGGCCGTGTCTTCGTAGTTAGAAAATTCCTCCTCGGGAATCCTTTTACCGTCGAGTTCCAGTTCCTTAATTTGCCCGTCTTCAACCCGGAGTCGGGTGGTCTTTCCACCGGAAATCTTAGTCACCTGGTGACTCCCCCGGGGGAGGGTGTCCGCTTCGGAGAGGGCGTTTTGGGCGGCGAGCGCAGGAGCAGACATATCCGGGGAGGGGGTATCTGCATCAGCGGTCGAAACAATGGGGCCGTAGCTGGCCGTACCGACCAATACGAGGATGGCCATAAGGGGCAGGAGAAGAAGGCGGCTTTTCATTTTATAGCTTATTTCTTGGTGATCTAGGAAGCGACGGACACGGCCCAGCAGGCCTCCCCCGTCAGTGAGGGAAAGAGCGGCGGACCTTCCATCGCTGGCGTGGCTAAAGTGCAGCAACGCCCGGGCATAGGGAAGTCGGCCGGGGCCGTAGCGAAGCACCAGGTCGTCACAACAGTGCTCGCGTTCCTCGCGGATGCGGGCCCCGATCCAGTGGACGGCGGGGTGGTAGTAGAAAACGACTTCAATCAGGCACTGCACCAGATTGAACCAGTGGTCGTAGCGGCGCAGGTGAGCCAGTTCGTGCAGAATGACGGTTTCACTTTCCTCGGTGGTGAGCCGATTAACCATGGCGATTGGGAACAACAATACCGGCTTCAAATGGCCGATCAACATCGGCGCCTTCACCGTTCGGCTGGTCTTCAGGCGGAGCGGACCGGTGTATCCCATCCGATTGGCCAGGTACCGGACGAGCTGGGTAAAATCATCGGTCACGTCCATGACCGCGTTCCGCTGCATCCGCCGAAGCTGCCACAGGGATACCGACAACTTGAGGGAACCCACCAGCATACTCAACAACCAGCAGGACACCAGCGCGGCCATCCAGAAATCCGGGGTATACAGCATGTGCCGGCTATCCGGCAGAACGGGACCCGCGGCTACTAAATCAATGACCGCCTGTTTGACCGTTGCTTCCAGATGTGGACTGGGAGACCGGTAATACAGAAAGGTGCCGGTGGACAACAGGCACTGGATAACCAAGGTAGCGTAAGCCAGGGTATAGCGTAAGCGGGCTGACAGTCCCTGTCGCCGACTAATTACCCACAGGATACCCGCAAGTAACGTAGCCTGCCAGAGCGAGTGTAGTATGGTCGTACCGATGGCGGCGATATCACTGATGACCATCTTGCTCCAGTTTTTTGATGAGTTGCTTGATCTCTTCCAGTTCGGCAGCCGTAGCTTCGCCATCGCCCAGCGCGCGAAGGATCAATTCGCTACGCGAGCCCCCGAATGCCCGGTCCACAAAGCGGCTTAGCAGGTTACGCTGGGTGCGTTCCTGAGCGACCGCGGCACGGTATATATGGCTGCGGCTACTCACGTCTCGGTCTACCAGGCCCTTTTCGGCCATTAGCTGCATAATCTTCAGCGTGGTGGTATACCCGATTGGCTTATCGCCGGCAGCCGCCGCTTCGGTATTGAGGGCGTCATTCACCTCCCGCACCGTCAGCGGTCCGGCATCCCAGAGGACGCGGAGAATGTTTAATTCGGATTCCGTAGGAGAAAGCATGTACGAACTGTTTCGTACAAATATATACGAAGGGCTTCGTAGTTGCAAGTCCGCCGCAATCTTTTTTAGTGGTCGCCTGAATAAATTCGGCGTGTAGATAGCCATCACGTGACGGTCTACTCCCGGAATTGCAGATGGTTACGCCTTGGCCAGCGTGATTCCAAAGGTGGAACCCATTCCGCCGGTACTTCGGACGTTGATGGTCTGCTGGTGGGCTTCCATGATGTGCTTGACTATGGACAGGCCCAGTCCACTCCCCCCCTTCTGGCGACTGCGGCTCTTGTCGACCCGGTAAAAGCGATCGAAGACATGCGGGAGGTGCTTCTCCGGGATGCCGATACCGTTGTCAGCAACCTCGCAGAGGATGTAGCTTTCCATATCATAAAAGCCAAAGCGGGTAGCGCCACCCTGATTACCGTACTTTATAGAGTTCGATACGAGGTTGACCAGCACTTGGCGAATGCTCTCGCGGTCAGCACTCACCATAAAGCCGATATCGGCACCACTTTTGAAGCCCAGGGTAATGCCCGACTGCCGGCTCTTGAGGTCCAGCTCTTCGATCACCTCCTGAGCCAGCTCCTTGATGTTGAAGGGTTCGGGGTCAAACATCAGGTCGCCACTCTCCAGACGGCTGATGGCGCTCAGGTCTTCCACGATGGTCTGCAGGCGTTCGACGTTCTTGGCGGCCTTCTTGATAAAGGACCGGGTGATCTTGTTGTCGTCGTAACCGTGGTCCATCAGGGTGTGGAGATAGCCCTGTATATTAAAGATGGGCGTCTTCAGTTCGTGGCTTATATCGCCCACGTAGCGTCGACGATACTCGGCAAAGCGCTCGTACTGGTCGAGTTGCTCCTGCTGGCTTTCCGCCCAGTCGGCTACCTCCTGCTCGACGTCGTCAATGATGGGTTGGTCTAGATCGACGCCATCCTTCTTAATATCCGTACTCACCTTCTGGCTGTGGATGGTCTTATAGATCAGCTTGATCTTGCGATAGATGTACCGGTCCAGCGTGATCAGGACGATGAAGTAGCTGATCACGAAGGTCGCCGGTCCACACAGGAGTACGAGCCACCAGCTGAAGGGGACATTAGGCAGGGCAAGGACCAATAACAGAAAGCCCTCCGAAGCCAGGGCGATGAAGAACGCCGTACGAATGGCGATTTCCCGCGGCGTACTGTTTTTGATGCTCTTAGAACTCAAATTTGTAGCCGATACCCTTGATGGTTTTGATATAGTGGTCGCCAAGTTTCTCGCGTAATTTTCTGATGTGCACGTCGATGGTCCGGTTGCCTACGATGACGTCGGACCCCCATACTTTGTTGAATATTTCTTCCCGGCTAAAGACCTTACCCGGCTTTCCTGCCAGTAAGGTCAGCAAATCGAACTCTTTCTTAGCCAGTTCGATGCGCTCTTCCCCGCGCCGTACCACGATCTGCTCCAGGTCGATTTCGAGGTCGCCGATCAGGATCGATTTGGTATCTTCCTCCTCTTCCTGACGGGCGTTTCGTCGCAGCAGCGCCTTCACCCGACTGATGAGTACACGCGGCCGGATGGGCTTGGTGATATAATCGTCGCCCCCCGTGTCGAGCGCGGCAATCTGGCTGTAATCCTCCTCACGGGCCGTCAGGAAGGTGATGATGGTGTTGTCGAACTTGCTGTCCGCCCGGAGCTGCCGGCACACCTCAACACCGTCCATTACCGGCATCATGATGTCGAGGACGATGAGATCCGGCTGAAATTCCCGGGCTACGGCCAATCCTTCTTCGCCGTTTCCCGCCGTGGCGACTTCGAAGCCCTCTTTCTGGAGGTTGAATTCCAGAATTTCCAGAATGTCGGGTTCATCGTCGACCAGGAGTATCTTCGCCGGTGTTGCTGTCATTATGCAATATGATTATATAAGCTGCAAAATTAGGTCAAGCGTGTGGCTTCCACTTTAACTACGTGTTAAGAGCACGTAAAGCAAAAGATTAACCTGCCAAGTGAAAACAGTATACCTCGTCCGTCACGCAAAAAGCAGCTGGGCAGATCCCAGCCTTAAAGATCACGATCGTCCGCTAAACTCCCGGGGCAAAAAAGATGCCCCCTACATGGCTGCCCGCCTGGCCAAATCCGGATTAAAGGTAGACGGTATAGTCACCTCCAGCGCTAAGCGGGCGCGGCATACCGCCCGCGCCTTCTCCGAAGCGCTCGGCCTGAGCAAATCGCAGGTAAAAAAGGAGAAGCAACTGTACCACGCCGGTCCGAAAACGATCCAAAAAGTAATCCAGGACCTGCCGAAGGACTGGGATACGGTGCTGGTCTTCGGCCACAATCCCGGCTTCACGGAGACCGCAAATACCATGCAGCACGACGATTACATCGGAAACGTCCCTACTGCGGGTATCGTGGGTTGCAAGCTGAAAACGAAGAAATGGTCAAAGTGGAAACTGGCGGATGCCCAGCGGACCGAGTTCCTGTATCCGAAAGACGATAAATGATCTTGCGCTTGCTCCTGCTATGCTGCCTGCTTACGACGGGCTGCGCGAACGTTGACCCGGGTCCGGCACCGGTGGATGTAGACCGACTGTCTCAGACGGTCGCCGAACTCCAGCTCGCCGAGGCACTGATTGCCGAGATCCCGGTCGTGCTGCGGGATTCGATGCAGCAGGTCTATTTTGAATCCATACTCGCCGATCACGGCTTGAGCCGGCCGGAGTTCGACAGCCTTATGTGGATCGTCCGTTCGGAACCTATCTGGATCGATTCCGTGTATACCCGCGCCGGCGTAATCATCACCCGGGAAATGGCTACCGGCGACGAGTGAGG
>JBASAV010000461.1:0-3176 GCA_049650785.1 Lewinella sp.
CTCCGAGGTCCTGTGCTTTTGCCCAACCGGGAAGATGCAGCACCTCGGAGTGTCGCCGTACGCAGTAGGCGTCCTCCGAGTGTGCGGTCGAAGCAGTAGGCGCCTTCCAAGTGTGCGGCCAGAGCACTAGACCGCCACCATCCGCACGGCCGGAAAAACAGAAAGCCCCGCCCGATCATCGATCCGGCGGGGCTTTGATAGCACTAGCTTAGCTGTGGGAGGTCAGCGTTGGCTAGGTAGTTACGGGAGCTTCCTCCGAGGTCTTCACGGCCTTGGCTTCCTGTTCGTCGGTCAGATCGTAGACGATCGGCGTAGCGATGAAGATGGACGAGTAAGTACCCACCACGATGCCCACCAGCAGCGCAAAGGCAAAGCCCTTAATGCTGGCTCCCCCGAAGAGGAACAGGACGAACACTACCAGGATAGTGGTGAAGGAGGTCATGACCGTCCGGCTGATCGTGCTGTTCACGGCGGCGTTGATCATGGTCTTCTTATCCTGGCTTACGTGGTTATTCAGGTACTCCCGGATGCGGTCGAATACAACTACCGTATCGTTGATGGAGTAACCGATCACCGTCAGGATAGCCGCGATGAAGGCCTGGTCGACCTCCATATTGAACCCGATCCAGCCCCAGCAGGCGGCAAAGACACCCAGAGTAATGATCGTATCGTGGAACAGGGCAACTACCGCACCCATTGAGAAGCGCTTACCCTTAAAGCGGAGTAAGAGGTACAGGAAGATACCTAGCAGCGCAATCGCTCCGGCCCACAGCGCCGAACGCTTGATGTCGTCGGCGATGGTCGGCCCTACCTTACTGACGCTGGTGATATGCGATCCGGTGGTGGATTCGATATTACCGAACTCTTCGACCGTGAGGCTCGTATTGCCGGTGGCATCTACAACTCCCTCGTGGAGGGCGGCAAGGACGATGTCCTGCGGCTCCTGATCGTCGATCAATCCGGTTTCGTTCACCAGGTAGTTGGTAGTGATATTGTAGGTATTATCTGAGTCCACGGACTTGATGGTCGGCGTACCCTGGAACGGCCCCTCCAGGCTGCTGCGTAATTCCTGCGCGGTGACCGCTTCATCCAACACTACCGTGTAGCTGTAGCCCCCCTTGAAATCCACGCCGAGGTCGAAACCACGGACCAGGATTGCCACGATGGACAGGGCCACCAGAATGCTGCTGACGGTGTACGCCAGCTTACGCTTGCTTAACCAGTCGATGTTGACGTCGGCAAAAAGGTTTTTACTGCCTCCCGTCCAGAAGGTCATATCGCCTTTCTTCTCTACCCAGTAGTCGACCATGAGTCGACCGACCAGTACCGCCGTGAAGACCGAGGCAATTACACCTACGATAAGGACGACGGCGAAACCTTTGATCGGACCGAGTCCGAACCAGGCGAGGACCGCGGCAACGAGAATGGTCGTGACGTTGGCATCGATGATCGCGCTGTAGGAGTTTCCGAAACCGTCGCGGACGGCCTGCGGTACCGTTTTACCCGTGCGCAGTTCTTCCCGGACACGTTCGTAGATGATCACGTTCGCATCCACCGCCATACCGATCGTCAGCAGGATACCGGCGATACCCGGTAGGGTAAGGACCGTACCGAGGCTGGCCAGGGCACCGAAGATGAAGATCAGGTTAAGCAATAGGGACACGATGGCCACCACGCCGGCTCCCCCGTAGTAGAAGAGCATAAAGGCCAGTACCAAACCGAAACCGATCAGCAGCGCCGTGACGGAACTATTGATGTTGGCTTCTCCGAGCGACGGCCCGACGATACTTTCCTGGATGATCTCCGTGCGGGCGGGCAGGCGGCCTACCTGTAGAATATTCGCGAGGTCAGTGGCTTCCTGTACGGTGAAGTCACCGGTGATGCTGGTGCTACCACCCGTAATGGCGCCGTTGACACGGGGTGCCGAAACGACCTGGCTGTCCAGGACGATCGCTACCTGCCGGTTGCCGGCATTGGCGGCTTCCGTGGTCATACGGGCCCAGATGCGGCTTCCCTCGGAGTTCATGCTGAGGTTGACGGCTACCTGGCCGTTGGGATCGGGTCCCGAGCTGGCGCGGGTAACGTACTCACCCGTCAGGGGAGCTTCGCCGCCGCGGGGCAGGTTCAGCTGGTAAAGCGCGTACAACTCGGCAGCGTCGGCCTGATCGCCGAAGTCCAGCGGACGGTCGCCCCAGCGGTAGATGGCGTTCCGTGGAAATAGTCGGGCGATCTCCGGATCGTTGAGGTAGTTGGTTACCGTACTCCGGTTACCGGCCGTAGCTACGCCGACCACCGCGGGCCCCAGGTTACCCTGGTTGGGGGTCATTACGCTGAACAGGGGGCCGGCCGTCTGGCGCGGCACCTCCCGCTCCTCGATGGAAGCAATGCTGTCGGGCAGCAAATTACCGTCGGGGTCGGTTGCGTAAACGGTGTCGAGCACGATCTCGGTAGTACTGAATTCGGCGCTGTCCTGACCGGCGGCCAGGGCGTCACGGCGGGTCAGCAGTTCATCGGCCTGGATCAGGGCGTTCACACTGGCCTGGTCGATGTTGACTACGTCATAGAACTCAAGATTGGCGGCGGCCTGCAGGAAGCTACGCGCCCGCTCGGGGTTCTCCACGCCGGGGAGCTCGACCAGAATCAGGTCACGTTCCGCGTCGAGGCTGACGTTAGGCTGTACCACACCGAGTTCGTCGATCCGCTTGCGCAGCATGACGAAGGTCAGGTTGACCGTTTCATCGGCCTTTTCGCGCAGGATGCGGAGCACCTCAGCGTCGGAAGTATTGATGCCGATCTGGTCGCGCAGGGCGTCATTGCGGCCAAAAATCGTGGCCAGCTTTTTATCGCCGGCGGTTTCAATCCACGCATCGCCGAAGAGCTCGATAAAGTCTTCGTCGGCGTTCTGTTGAGCTTGGGAGGCTGCGTTTAGGGCTTCTTCAAATGTGGGGTCCTTGGTATTTCGGGCCAGTGACCTCAGGAACTCCCTGAGATCCACCTGGAGGACGACGGACATGCCGCCCTTCAGGTCCAGACCAAGCGCCAGTTGCTGGGCTTTGAGGTCCTGGTAGGTGTACGATTTGATGAGCGGAAGTCGGAAAACTTCCTGGTCGGAAATGCTGTCCAGATAGGACGCGCGAGCAATGCGGTAAGCTTCGCCTGTGTCGTCTCCCGTGAGG
>JBASAV010000462.1:0-8388 GCA_049650785.1 Lewinella sp.
CCTGAAGGGGGAACCGCAGGTAATGGAGGCGGACCTGGTGATGGGGATGGAGTGAAGTAGTCTTTTAGTCCTTTAGCTGTCGGCTTCGCCGTTGGTTAGTCGCCCTGCGGGCTATTAGTGCGGATCCAACGGTCCTTCTGACTCACTAACAGCAACCGCAGGGAATTACTACTTTACTTTATTGACTATAGCGTCCTGATGATCAATGCTTTCCTGGTGGACAGCCCGCAGGTAGCTATGCATAAACTCTTCGCTCAGTCCGTGGTCTTTGCCCTGCTTGCTGGTTTCCTTGAGGACCTCCTCCCACCGGCTTTCCTGGAGAACGGCGATGTTACGCTCGGCTTTGAACTCCCCGATCTGGTCGGCTAGCTTCATGCGGCGGCCGATCATGCCGATCAGGTCATTATCGATCTCGTCAATCTGGCGGCGGAGTTCGGTGAGGCGCTCCATTTCCACATCGTCGGCCGTGGGTTTGCGCAGCCGTAAGTTTTTGATTAGTTCGCCAAAGACGGCCGGGGTGATCTGCTGAGCGGCATCGGACCAGGCTTCGTCGGGGCGGGGGTGCACCTCGGTCATCAGCCCGTCGTAGTTCAGATTAAGTGCTTCCTGGGCTACTTCGGCCAGCAGGTCGCGACGACCACAGATGTGGCTGTTGTCGACAATCATCTGAAGGTCGGGGAATCGGCGCTTCATCTCGATGGCCATTTGCCAGCGGGGTACGTTGCGGTAGATGGTTTCCCCGTGGTAGCTGAAGCCCCGGTGGATCAGTCCGATACGCGTGATACCCGCCTTGTAGATACGCTCGACGGCGCCGATCCACAGACCCAGGTCCGGATTGATGGGATTCTTAATCATGACCGGTACGTCGGCCCCGTTGAGGGCATCGGCCACTTCCTGTACGCTGAAGGGATTCACGGTAGTACGCGCTCCGAGCCATAGTACGTCAATGCCGGCCTTCAGGCAGTCGTAGACGTGGCTGGCCTTGGCTACCTCCGTAGTGGTCTTCATCCCGGTCTCCTCCTTGACTCGTTTGAGCCAGGAGAGCCCCTCCTTACCGACGCCTTCGAAGCTACCGGGGCGGGTACGCGGCTTCCAGATGCCGGAGCGAAATAAATCTACCTGATTCAGTTTAGCCAATTCCTGGGCACACTGCATGACTTGCCCTTCGGTCTCGGCGCTACAGGGGCCGGCGACAACGATGCCGCGTCCGGGGGTAGGCTCGATCACCTTTCCAATTTTCATATCCATGGTCTTCTACTTTAAGATTTTTTCAATTTGATTGGCGCGGCGGATCCGGTCGTAGAAACCGTCAAAGTCGCGCTTGATGAGTTGTGTACGAAAGCGGGACAACTGTTCGATGTGCTCGTCTAGCACGTCGAGGACGTGGTCCCGGTTCTGGCGAAAGATGGGTACCCACATATCCGGAGAACTCTTCGCGAGGCGTACCGTGGAGCTGAATCCGGAGCTCGCCAGTTCGAAAATGCGCTGTTCGTCCTTTTCCTTCTCCAGCACGGTAAGGGCCAGGGCGAAGGAAGCGATGTGAGAAATGTGACTCACGTAGGCGCAGTGCAGATCGTGGGCGCTCCGCTCTAAATGCGTGAAGCGCATGCCAACGGTGCCGAAGATCTTTTTGGCCACGTCTACCGCGTCGTCGTCGCTATCCTCGGCGTCGACAATGACGCAGGTTTTTCCTTCAAACAGGTGCGGAATGGCCGCTTCCGGTCCGCTGAATTCCGTTCCGGCCATCGGGTGGCAGGCAACAAACCGGCCCCGGTTCGGGTGATCGGTGACGGTCTCCAGGAGGGACTGTTTGGTAGACCCGACGTCTAGAATGGTCTGATCCTTGCGGAGTATGTTCAGGAGTTGCGGGAGTAGGGTGACCATCGCATCCATGGGCGTCGCCAGAATGATGACGTCGGCCGCCCGCACGCCCGCTTCGAGGGGAAGGTCCTCGTCGATCAAGCGGCGACGGATGGCCTTATCCAGGTTGGCCTGGCTGGCATCCATACCGATGATCTGGTCCGCCAGGCCGCTTTCCTTCAGGCTGATGGCCAGGGATCCGCCGATGAGTCCGATGCCGATTATTCCGATGATCATGCTGGCGGGGTATTTGCTTTGTCCTGCGCTCCGCCGCCCAAACGATGCAGCGCGTCTGTCAGCTGTTCCTCGGTACTACACAGGCTGATGCGGACGTAGGCGTTACCCGCCGGACCGAAAATCCCGCCCGGCGTAAGAAAGACGTTCTTATCGTAAAGCGATGCGTCGCAAATGCCGTATCCGTCCGTACCGGCTGGACACTTCGCCCAGACGAAAAGGCCGACCTGATCGCGGGAATACCGGCAATCAAGGGCGTCCATTATCTGGAAGGCTACTTCCCGACGCCGACGGTACACCGCGTTCAGTTGTTCGTACCAGTCATCACCCAAACCGAGAGCCACCACTGCGGCCTCCTGGACGGGCAGGAACATGCCACTATCCATATTGGACTTGAAGCGGAGTACCGTGCTCAGATAGACGGAAGCACCGGCCAGCGCACCTACCCGCCATCCGGCCATATTCTGCGCCTTGCTCAAACTGGAGAGTTCCAGTGCTACTTCGCTGGCACCGGGAACCGATAAGAGACTACGGACGGAATCCGTGAGGATGAATGCGTAAGGATTATCGTTGACCAGCAGGATTTGGTTACGGCGGGCAAAGGCCACCAAGTCCACGAAGAATTCAGTGGTGCCCGTGGCTCCCGTAGGCATGTGCGGGTAATTCACCCACATGATCTTGACTTTGTCCAGTCCTTGGGCTTCGAGGGCTTGTAGGTCGGGCAGCCAATCCCTTGCGGCGTCCAAGGGGTAGCTCCTAACCGTGCCACCGGCCAATTCCGTAGCGGAGCGGTACGTAGGATAACCGGGATCGGGTACCAGGACCTCGTCGCCCGGGTTAAGGAAGGCCATACTGATGTGCATGATGCCCTCCTTGCTGCCCATGAGGGGTAGCAGTTCGCTAGCCGGGTCCAGGGATACGTCAAAGTATCGCGCGTACCAGTCGGCGAAGGCACGTCGCAGTTCCGGACGGCCCGTGTAAGGCTGGTAGCCATGACTTTCGGAACGGGCGGCCGACCTTGCCAGGGTTTCGAGTACAGCGGGTGCGGGGGGCAGATCGGGGCTACCGATGCCCAGGTTCAGGATGTCCTTCCCCTGCTCACGTAACTGGGCGATCTCCCGCAGCTTGGTACTAAAGTAGTACTCCTGGGTATCCCCGAGGCGGTCGCTGACCGGTATAATTGGATCGATGGTCTGGAGGGATGTCATGGGTCAAGGTTTTTCACCGGCGGGGTAAACGCCCAGGATGCGAAGTTCTTTAGTAATGGGGCGAATTCCGGCCAGGGCTTCGGTCAGTGTGACATTGCCGTTCAGCATAAAGTCTACGTAGAAGCGGTACTGCCAGGGCCGCCCGACGATCGGCGTACTCTGAATTTTGGTGAGGTTGATCTTGTAGGCATCCAGCACCATCAGGACGCGGGAGAGGCTACCCGACTCGTGGCTGGTACTGAAGCTCATGCTGACCTTATCGCCCGTGTCCTCCTCCGTATTACGCCCGCGCTCCAGGACCAGGAAACGCGTGTGGTTGAGCTTGTTTGTTTCGATTCCCTGTGCCAGGATTTCGAGATCGTACAGACTGGCGGCAAGGCTGGCCGCCACGGCACCCCGCGTGCGGTCTCCCTTTTCCTTGACGTGCAGGGCGCTCAGGGCGGTGTCCGCTGATTCCACGAGCCGGATTTTCGGCCAGGCCTGGAAAAATTCGCGCACCTGCATCAGCGCGATCGGGTGAGAATAGACCTCCCGGAGCTCTTCGATCTTGACACCAGGGAGTGCCATAAGATTCTGCCGGATGCGCAGGTATACTTCTCCGGTGATACGGAGGGAAGATCGCTGGAGTAGATCATAATTGGACATCAGGCTCCCGGCCAGAGTATTCTCGATGGCCATAAGGGCGACGTCGCTTTCCCGCTGCTCCACCTGGCTGATCACCTCGGCAAAGGTGTGACCGGGCACGGTCACGACCTCCCGGTCATGGAAGTACATGCGGGCGGCTGCTTCGTGGAAAGCTCCGGCGTATCCCTGGATACTAACACGGAGCTGCCGAATGGCGGTGGTTGGTGGCATAGTCCTTGGCAATAAAAAAAGCGGTTCCCGGGTGGGGGGGACCGCTCTTGCTCTGACTTTCGATTTCAAACGTTCAGCGTCCCCTACTACTGTAGGCGGTAAAAGCTAAACCAGAAATAAAAGGTCGTATTCGTCATTATACGGCAAACCTACGGCCTTGTTTTCGTAACACAAAATGTTGTTGTGGCAACGTCCTGCATTAATTACCGCTTCAACCATCGGGCAGGCCACTCGTTACTTTAATTCCGGGTCGGCGTTAGCCTCCCGTTGGCTAATTTTACCGCATGGATACTTTGATTACCGTTGGGCAGTTGGTCCTGAGCCTTTCTATATTGATCGTGCTTCACGAATTTGGTCACTTTCTGCCCGCCCGGCTTTTCGGCACTCGCGTCGAGAAATTTTATCTCTTCTTCGATCCGGGCTTCAGCCTCTTTAAAAAGCAGATCGGCGAGACCGAGTACGGTGTCGGCTGGCTTCCGCTAGGCGGATACGTCAAGATCAGCGGTATGATCGACGAGAGCTTCGATACCGATCAGATGGAGCAGGAGCCGCAACCCTGGGAGTTTCGTTCCAAACCCGCGTGGCAGCGGCTCATTATCATGCTCGGTGGAGTCACGGTCAACTTCATCCTCGGCTTCTTCATATACGCGATGGTGCTGTTCGCCTACGGCGAGGAGTATTTTCCGGCGGATAACGTAACGGCCGGCATCGCCGTAGACAGCCTGGGACAGGAAATCGGGCTGCAGTCCGGCGACCGGATTGTCGCCGTCGGTGATGTTCCGTTCGAGCGATTCAACGACCGGATCGTCCTGCGCGAAATTGCGATCAATAACGCCCGCGACATCGAGGTGATCCGCAATGATGCCCCCTATACGGTAGATGTAGACCCCAAGTGGACGGATGTCCTCACGCGCTACGAAAATAAAAGCAGCCGCTTGTTTACCATGCGCATCCCGCTCGTGGTTGGCGAAGTAGCCGTAGGCGGGCCAGCCGACGGGGCCGGGCTACAGAAGGAGGATCATATTCTCAGCGTCAATGGGGTCCCCACCCCCTACTTTGACCAGGTGACCGAGGTCCTGATGGACAACAAAGGGCAGACGGTTACGCTCGGCGTCCAGGGTAAGGATAGCGACCAGGTGCGCGAAGTACCCCTCACCCTGACGGAAGAGGGACGAATCGGCATAGGTGTAGCACCACCGGAATATTTCTACGATACGGAACGACAGGAGTATACCCTCGTCGAATCGATTCCCGCGGGCGTCGATCAGGGGGTCAGTTTCCTTGGTGACCAGTTTAAAGCCTTCGGTCAAATGTTTGCCGGCAACATCAAGGTCACGGAAAGTCTCGGTGGTTTCGCCAGTATCGGCGGCATGTTTGGCAAGGTTTGGGTGTGGGAACGGTTTTGGTACATGACCGCTTCGCTTTCGCTTATTCTGGCCTTCATGAACCTGCTCCCCATTCCGGCACTGGATGGTGGACACGTGATGTTTCTGCTTTACGAGGTCGTAACGGGGCGTAAGCCAAGCGATAAGTTCATGGAGCGAGCGACCATGGTTGGATTCGTTATCGTGCTGGGGCTCGTAGTGCTCGCCAATGGCCTCGATATTTGGCGTTGGATCAATAGCTAATTTCACTTCTCGCCCACCGTGGACGGTGTACGATCTGGTACCCGCTAAGACATTTTCATGCCCGATTACTTTGAATTTTTTGGTTTACGCCCTTCCCCACGTATCGATCAGGCTGCTTTGAAGAAGGCCTTCTACGCGAACAGTAAGCAGTTCCATCCGGACTTCCATACGCTCGAGGACGAGGAAACCCAACGGGAGATCTTGGAAAAGAGCACGTTGAATAACGAGGCGTATAAAGTGCTCTCCGACGACGACCGACGCTTACGCCACCTCTTAGAGATCAAGGGGACGTTGGAAGCTGAAGGGCAGAATAAAGTGCCACAGGCATTTTTGATGGAGATCATGGAGGTCAACGAAGCCCTGATGGAATTGGAGTTCGAGGACGATCCAGCGGTTCGATTGAAAGTGGAAAGCCTCATCGACCAGTTGGAATCTGATCTGGAGAGTGAGGTCGCTTCCCTCCTGGCCGATTACGACGCGGACAAAGTCACGGAGACCGATCTTCAGCTGCTCAAAGACTATTATCTGAAGCGCCGCTACCTGATGCGACTGCGCGAAAAAATTTAGCATGCTCATTTTACTCTCTCCGGCAAAGACCCTGGATATGTCCTCGGTCGACGTACCGGCCAGTTCTCCCCGTGTCCTCGACGATACACAACAGCTCATGTCAGGTCTCCGGAGAAAGAGCGAAGCCGATCTGATGGAGCTCATGTCCATCAGCGAGAAACTGGCAGCGCTTAACCACGAGCGCTTTCAGAAATTCGAGGAAGGCGTCGCGGGCAAACCCGCGCTGCTGGCTTTCCAGGGGGATGTGTACCAGGATCTGCAGGCGAGTGATTTCAACGAACGGGAACTGGACTTCGCAGATCAGCAAATCCGAATTCTCTCCGGCCTCTATGGTCTCCTACGCCCCCGCGACCTCATGCAGGCCTACCGTCTGGAAATGGGCACTAACCTGGATACCAGGTGCGGAAGCAATCTTTATGAGTTTTGGGGAGAGAAAATCACGGACCTCCTCAACGAGGATCTACAGCAGGACGGAACCGACTTAGTACTCAATCTAGCCAGCAAGGAGTATACCAAAAGCCTCCAGGAAGATCGTATCAAAGGTCGCATCCTGAATGTCCAGTTCAAAGAGCGACGGGATGGAAAGCTCCGTTTCATCACCTACAACGGTAAGCGAGCCCGGGGCATGATGGCCCGGCTGATCACGCTGGAAGGGATTCGTGAAGCCGAACCCCTCAAAGAACTGGTAGTCAACGACTACGTTTATTCGGCCGAGCACAGCACCGAGCACGATTGGATGTACATCAAAGGATAGTTAGTCGGCGATCTCTTCCCAGTACCCGAGCAACTGCTGCGCGCGCTGAGCGGTCGTATGACTGGACATCACCCGTTCGCGGGCGGCCGCACCGATCTTGCGACGGGTAGCCGCATCCGTACCGTAGAGGATATCGAGGACATCCTGCTCGGAAGAAACGCAGAAGACTTCCCGATCGATTTCGAAAAATTCATCTAAGCCATCCCATTTTTCCGTTAGTACCGGAACCCCGCAGGCCGCGGCGGCGAGCAATTGCCGGGGTGGTGTATACCCGTACTCCCGCCGATCGCTTTTGCCGAGAATGAGCGTGCACGCCTGTCTGTTATAAAAATCGACTCGGTTAGTCTCCGGAAGGTGCTCCAGGTAGGTCAGGTTTTCGGGCCAGATCGAGGCAAAGGGATACCCGGCACCGGCCAGTGCGAATTGCCGGTTAGGGGTGATTCGTGCCGGCTCCAGGAGCAGGGATTCCAGCAGGTATTGACGTTCCGGTTTAAAGTTGCCAATGAAGCCCATGTCATAGCTCTCCTCGATGTCCATGCGGTAGAAGGAGAAGGGATCGATACTTTCGTAGAGCGGCCGGACGCAGGCGACACCGTATTCATCGGCTAAGCGCTGCAGGGCCGGTCCACCGGTTGTCGAGAGGTAGAGGTTGAAAGAGCGAACCGTATCGGCGCTCAGACGGGAGGTATCGCGTATGTGATTGCCCGCCTCCAGATGCCGGAGTGTTTGACACAGATTCGTGTCGTAATAAATTTTGATCCCCCGCGCCTCTTCGGCGATCCAGGAGGCTATCCGGTCGCATTCCCGCAGGCCGCTACCCAACAGGACCAGGTCGGCGGATGCGATCACCGGCAGGTATTCACTCAGCAGCGAATCGACGTCGTCGTAGGTCCATACCTCGCAGTAGGGTGACCGCAGCATGTCCCGAGGGGACTTCCCACGTAGTTCAACGGGTTCCAGATAGGTGGTTCGGTGGCCGTGGTGTGCCAACTCATTGATGAGGCCCCGGTACAGCTCCGCGCCGGGATTGGCGACGCTGCTGAGGATAGAGCGGCCGATAATGACCAGATCCAGGGTTTGATTGGCAAAATTCACGGATCCAAGGTACGCCACGCGGCCAATTGGTCAACTGGCAGACCGTTAGGATTTAGTTAAATGAGGTCGCCGCTCCGACCTAGCCACGCATTAGCTAGACGTACATATACATCTGATAAACCGCTTACCGAGAGGTACCGTCCGACGGTTTCGAACCGTGAAGGACCACTACGAATCGGTCAAGGGT
>JBASAV010000463.1:0-12184 GCA_049650785.1 Lewinella sp.
GGTCAAGGCTCAGGGCAAGGTCTTCGGTGGGGAAAAGGTGACGTCCCTGAAGCCGGACGAACGTAAAAACAAGGCGGCCAAGCTGATGCCGCTGCTACGCGGACTGGCTTCCTCCGAAAACCGGATGGTCGGCCACTTCACGGATAGCGATACCGTCCTGCAGTACATCAACAGCTACGACCTCGAGCGGCTGGCCCCGATGGGTACGAGCTGCCCGGATCACTTCCTCCGCACCAAAATTCAGCCCCTGGTACTGGACCTCCAGACGCAGCAGGACGTCTCCGATCCCGTAGCTCTGCTCGATAAGCTGAAGCCCGCCTTTGCTGAATACCGGGAACAGTATAAGCAGTACTACGAAAAGCACAAGCGGTCCAACAGTCCCGCCATGCGCGATCCGAACCCGGTGGTGATCATCTACCCCGGCGTCGGCATGTTTACCTTCGCGAAGAACAAGCAGACCGCCCGCGTAGCGAGTGAATTTTACGTCAACGCCATCAACGTGATGCGCGGTGCCGAAGCCATTACTTCCTACACCTCGCTCCCACGCCAGGAAGCTTTCGACATCGAATACTGGCTGCTGGAGGAAGCCAAACTGCAGCGCCAACCGAAGGAAAAGCCCCTGTCCCGCAAGGTGGCCGTAGTTACCGGTGCCGGTGGGGGTATCGGGAAAGCCATTGCCGATAAGCTTTCTGCGGAGGGCGCCGTGGTGGTCCTGACCGACATCGCCGAAGACCGCCTGCAGGAGGCCGTAGGTACCTACGGTAAGGACGAGGCCACCTACGCGGTCTGCGATGTAACGGACTCCGCTTCGATCGCCGAGGCATTCGATAAGGCCTGCCTGGAATTTGGCGGCGTCGACATCGTGGTACACAGCGCGGGGCTAGCGATCTCTAAGCCCCTCCACGAAACCACCGTCAAGGATTGGGACATCCTGCAAAACGTACTGGTCAAAGGCCAGTTTGAGCTAGCCAAAGCGGGAGCCAACATCATGAAATCGCAGGGCCTCGGTGGCGACATCATTCCCATTGCGAGCAAGAACGGCCTCGTATCCGGCCCGAACAATGTGGCCTACGGCACGGCCAAAGCCGCCCAGCAGCACATGGCCCGCCTGCTAGCCGCTGAGTTGGGTGACCACGCCATCCGCGTTAACACCGTCAACCCCGACGGCGTCATCATCGGCAGTAAGATATGGGAAGGTGACTGGGCCGAAGGCCGCGCCAAAGCCTATGGCATCACGGTAGATGAACTACCCGCCCACTATGCCAAGCGCAACTTGCTCAATCGCATCATCCGCCCGGAAGACATCGCCGACGGCGTCTTCGCCTTCACCATCCTGGATAAGTCAACCGGTAACATCCTGAACGTAGACGGGGGTATGGCGAATGCTTTCGTACGGTAATAGGAGCAAGGGGTGAAGGGGATAAGGCTCAAAGGGGTAAAGGAAGGCTACCTACCTACCTATCGCCCCTTAGCCCCTTCACCCCCTATCTCCTTAGCCCCTTAAACTAAAATACGACATGCAAATCAACAAAGACCAAATCCGGGCCCTCGACCAGCGCCGCCTGGATCGCCACCATACCAACTTTACGTACCTCTCCGAGCGCCTCGCCGAGCAGGGCACGGACACCGACCAAATCGTAGATGACCTCGCCGCCTTTCAGGTTGCCGTACCCAGCTGGGCCCTGGGGGCCGGCGGTACGCGGTTCGGTCGCTACTCCTTTCATGGCGAACCGGGCAACCTCGAACAGAAGATCGACGACGTGGGTATCCTGCACGCCCTGACGCAGACGGCCGGAGCCGTTTCCCTCCACATTCCTTGGGATACGCCTACCGACTACGCCGCCGTACGGGAGCGGGCCGCCGAGCACGGTTTAGCCTTCGATGCTATCAATTCGAATACCTTTCAGGACCAACCCGACGCCGAATATTCTTACAAGCACGGTTCACTGAGCGCCACGGCCGAGAAGTCCCGCCAGCAGGCCATCGAGCATAACCTGGAGGTGATCGAGATCGGTCAAAAGCTGGGCTCTAAAAGCCTCACCGTCTGGCTGGCTGACGGCACCAACTTCCCCGGGCAGCGGAACTTCCAGCGTAACCTGCTGCAGACGGAGGACAGCCTCAGGCAGATATACGCCGGGATGCCAAAGGACTGGAAGCTCTTCATCGAGTATAAGCCCTACGAGCCTAATTTCTACAGTACCGTCATTCAGGATTGGGGCACCAGTTTCATGCTCGCCAATGCCTGTGGCGATCGTGCCTACACCCTGGTGGATCTGGGGCATCACCTGCCGAACAGCAACATCGAGCAGATCGTATCCACCCTGATGCTTAAGGGTAAGTTGGGTGGTTTCCACTTCAACGACAGTAAGTACGGCGACGATGACCTGACCGTAGGTAGTATCAAGCCTTACGCGTTGTTTCTCATCTTCAACGAGCTCGTCTACGGTATGCGGAACAACCCGCAGAACCCCGACCTGGCGTGGATGATCGATGCCAGCCACAACATCAAGGATCCGCTCGAGGACCTGATTCAGTCGCTGGAGGCGATCCAGGCAGCCTACGCCAAGGCACTCCTCATCGACCAGGACAAACTCGCGGCGGCCCAGCGCGATCACGACGTCGTCCTCGCCCAGGAAATTCTCCAAGATGCTTACCGGACCGACGTACGCCCCCTCGTGCAGCGCGCCCGGCTGAGTCGCGGCGGCGCACTGGATCCCCTTCAGGCCTACCGCAGCCTCGGCGTGCGGGAGGAACTGATTCGGGAACGCGGTAAGCATACCGTAGCCACCGGATTGTAGGATGGAGAAAGAACGAGTCACAGCGGTCTTCGATATCGGCCGTACCAATAAGAAGTTTTTCCTCTTCGATGAGGATTACCGGGAGGTCTACCGCGAGTACGTTCGCTTTCCGGAAACGGTAGACGAAGACGGCTATCCCACGGAGGATCTGCCGGCGTTGCAGTCGTGGCTGCGCGATGTTTTCGACCGTATCCTCGAAGCCCGGGAGTTTGACGTCCACGCCATCAACTTCTCCTCCTACGGGGCCAGTTTCGTCCATTTGGATCCCGATGGCGAGGTAGTGGGGCCGCTCTACAATTACACCAAACCCTACGATGCCGAGCTGACCGCCCAGTTTTACCGGGCGTACGGACCCGAAGAAACCTTTACCGCCCTTACGGGATCGTCCACCTCCGGCATGCTGAACTCCGGTATGCAGCTCTTCTGGCTGAAGCACCGGAAGCCGGAAGTCTTTTCCCGTATCAAGTACAGCCTGCACTTACCCCAGTTTCTGAGCTATGTCTTTACGGGTATTCCGATCAGCGAGTACACCAGTATCGGTTGCCATACGGCGCTGTGGGACTACGACAAGGGCGACTACCACGAGTGGGTGTACGCCGAACAATTGCAACGTATCCTGCCGCCGATCGTCTCCACCGAGACCAGCATCAACATGAATTACAATGGGCGCCGCATCAAGATCGGCGTGGGCATCCATGATAGTTCGGCGGCCCTCCTGCCCTACATCCGTAGCGAGCGAAATCCGTTCCTTTTACTGTCCACCGGTACCTGGAGCGTATCCCTCAACCCCTTCGGATCGGGTCAACTGAGCGCCGAAGACATGCGGCGCAACTGCATCAACTATATGCGGATCGACGGGAAGCCCGTGAAGGCCGCCCGCCTGTTCCTCGGTCAGGAATACAAGCACCAGGTGGAGGCCCTGGCCCGTCACTTCGACGTGGAGGAAAGCCGCCACCGGGATGTCGCTTTCGACTTTGAAGCGTACAATCGGATCATGGACGACTTCCAGCCCTGGTTTCACCTGGCGGAACTTGACTACCCCGGTAATCCTGGCGAAACGCGAATACGAACCGACTCCTATGCATACGCCTACCACCATTTGCTGGTGGAGTTGGTGGAATTACAGGCACGGAGCATCGAGACGGCCATCGGGGAAACCGAAGTTAAGACGCTCTTTATCGACGGCGGCTTCAGTGACAATAAGGTCTTCCTGGAACTGATCTCCCACCGCTTTCGTGATCTGGAGCTACACACGACCGATTCGAGCCTGGGCTCGGCCCTGGGTGCGGCTATCTGTATTTCGGACAAGGGGCTCAACTCGAAATTCCTGAAGAAGAACTACGGGCTCAAGAAGCACCAACCCTTTATTATCAAAGAGGCCGACGCCTGACCGCAACCCCCTCCCACACCCCAACTTAACGCCAAATAGACTATGCTGCAACAGGAAACCCAGGAAGAGATCATCGAAGAGATTGCCGGTGGCGAATTCGAACGGGAACCCGTTCCCCGGTCCAATTGGAAGGGCTGGAAAAGCTTCCTTGGTATGTACGCCGGAGAGCACGCGGCCGGAACGGAGTTCGTGATCGGCCCCCTCTTCCTGACCACGGGTGTCAGTGCGTTCGATCTGATCATCGGTCTGCTGTTGGGCAATTTCCTGGCGGTGCTGAGCTGGCGTTTCCTCACCGCCGAGATCGGGACCAAGTATCGGCTCACGCTCTATTATCACCTGGAGAAATTGTGTGGCCGCAAGCTGGTCAAGTTCTACAACGTAGCCAACGGTATTCTTTTTTGCTTCCTGGCCGGATCCATGATCACCGTGTCGGCTACGGCCGTCGGCGTGCCCCTCGATATGGAGATGCCCCAACTGACGGACAGCCTGCCGACCAGTCTGACCTACGTCATCGTGGTACTTATCATCGGAGCCGTTATCACCGCGGTGGCGGCGCGCGGATACGATACGGTAGCCAAAGCTGCCAACTACATGTCCCCCATCATCGTCTTGGCTTTTCTCGCGGCGGGTATCGTCGCGCTGAGCCAACTCGGTGTGGGTAGCTTCTCCGAATTCTGGAACATCTGGGGAGAGGGTAGTGAGCCCATCGGCGGCAACATCAAATACACCTTCTGGCACGTAGCCATCTGGTCGTGGTTCGCGAATGCGGCCATGCACATCGGTATGTCGGACCTGTCCGTTTTCCGCTTCGCCCGTAAGCCCAGCGCGGGCTGGACGACCGCGGCCGGTATGTACGTCGGACACTACATGGCGTGGATCGCCGCTGCGCTATTGTACGCCGTTTACCTTCGCACGCCGGAAGCCCAGGCGGTCCTGAGTGCCGGTGATGCCCCCACCGTGGCGCCGGGGCCCCTGGCCTTTAATGCCATTGGCTGGTTCGGCATTATTGCCGTGGTGCTGGCGGGCTGGACGACCGCTAACCCAACAATCTACCGGGCCGGACTGGCTTTCCAGACCCTGCTTCCGGGCAAACGGGCCAGCGCCGCCGTTGGCGTGGTCGTGGCCGGCGTGATCGCTACGGTCGCCGGTTTATTCCCGGCCTTCGCCATGAAGTTGCTGGATTTCGTCGCCCTTTACGGCTTCATCCTGGCGCCCGTAGGTGCCGTGATTGTCTTTCAGCATTATTTTGCGTCGAGCGCAGGAGAATTGCCCGATTACGAAGCGAGGACCGGTAAGGGCTACAATCCCGCCGTGTTCTGGGCGTGGGCGATCAGCTTCGGTATCTTCTATTTCATTTCGGTGCAGTTCGACGTCTTCCTTAGTTTCGTTACGCTGCCGGCCTGGTTGCTGTGCGGCATCCTGTACCTGGTGTTCAGCAAACGCGGATCGTCGGCCGTTCCCGGTTAGGCATTTCTCCTGCGCTCCGCCGCCCAATAAAGAGGGACTTTATCGCAGGTACAGAATGTATGCGGCAGCGAAGGGGATGACGAAAATGAAGGCGTCAAAGCGATCGAGTAATCCACCATGTCCGGGCAGCAGATTACCGCTGTCCTTGACACCCACACTGCGCTTCAGCATGCTTTCGACCAGGTCGCCCAGGCCACCGAAGATGGCCACGATGATGGCCAGCACGATCCACTGAATGAGGTTAATCTCGTCGAAGACCAAGTGCAGTACGTAGCCAAAAAGCACACAGGTCAGCGCGCCGCCAATGCTTCCCTCCCAGGTTTTGTTGGGGGAGATCCTGGGGAAAAGGGGCGTACGGCCAAACTTGCTGCCTACGAGGTAAGCCCCGGTGTCGTTAACCCAGGTGAGTAATAGCAAGCCGAACACGATCCGGTAGTAGAAGGTATCGCCATCGAAGGCGATAAAATCCACCAGGGCGAAGGGAATGCCGATGTAGAACAGCCCGAGAATGATGTATGCGATGTTGACGAACGGCTCCTGGCTGTTGCTGTACAACTCATAAATGAAGACCGTAAAGATGAAGGGCGCGAACAGCAAGCTGGCCACCTGGATGAAGGAGGCCGGATCGCTCACGTAGCCCAGGGAAAACGCACTGATGAGAAAGAAAGGTAGTAATCCCACCGCTACGCCGAAGGCCTTGCGGATCCGATCTCGCCGCGTGTGGCGATCGAGGGTCATACCAAAGAATTCATACAGACAACCTCCGGCAATAACCAGAAAGAGAAGATTGAAGGTATAGGGGCCGGTATACATGCCCGAAATCATGATCACGACGAATATCACCGCGGTCGTTAGTCTTCTCCAAAGTCCTTGCATTCTTTTGCGTCGATCAGTCTCACCTGCATATACCGGTGCGGGCGTAATATAGCTTATGCACGTCGGCTGTACCCAGTGCGTGAGGGTTAGCGTCCGTATTTTCTGTCTTCCCGCTCCGAATCCCCCGGACAATTCAGGTGGTGAACAACCCGCTACCTGTCGTGTCTTGGAGGACACGGCGGGACGCTTGTGCCCCAGGACCAGCGGGGAAAGCTTACCGCTAAAACCATCGGGCGATTTTACCCCCGACGATCATCTTTACCGAATACAGACGGCCGCCAATCCGCGAAGCGCTAACATTGCGGCCAGTATATAACCCCAAGCTTATGACCTTCGAACAGCGCATTCCCCGAGAGACCTCCGCCGAACTGTTTGACGAAGCGCAGTCCTATTTTCCGGGCGGCGTTAATTCGCCGGTGCGTGCCTTTCGCAGCGTAAGCGGCCCGCCGCTCTTTATCCGGGAAGGCCACGGCAGCCACATGACCGACGAGGATGGAAACCGGTTTCTCGACTTCTGCTGTTCGTGGGGACCGCTGATCCACGGACACGATAACCCGCACATTCGGGAAAAAGTGATCAACACCGTCGTAAAGGGCACGAGCTTCGGCACCCCGAACCGACTGGGTAATCAACTAGGAAAACTGATCCTGGATAACCATCGCTACGTAGAGCGTATCCGCTTCGTCAGTTCCGGAACCGAGGCCGTGATGTCCGCCCTGCGCCTGGCGCGTGGGTTCAAGGGCCGTAATAAGATCCTGAAGTTCGACGGGTGCTACCACGGTCACGTGGATAATCTACTGGTCAAAGCGGGTTCCGGCCTGGCTACTTTCGGTACCAGCTCGTCCGCCGGGGTGACCGAAAGCGTGGCCCGGGACACCCTTGTTTTACCCCTCGGCGATCGCGACCTGCTGGAGCGTACCCTGACCGAGCACGCCGGTGAGATCGCCTGCATTATTGTTGAGCCCATTCCGGCCAACAACGGCCTGCTGATCCAGGATAAGTCCTGGCTGGAATGCCTGCGTATCAAAGCCTGGAAGCACGACGTGCTACTGATCTTTGACGAGGTGATTTCCGGCTTCCGGGTGGGCTTTGAAGGAGCGGCCGGCCTCTACGATGTCAAACCGGACATCATCACCTTCGGAAAGGTCATCGGGGGAGGGTTCCCGGTGGGTGCTTACGCGGCCAGTAAGGAGATAATGGATTTTATTGCCCCCGTCGGGCCCGTATATCAGGCCGGTACCCTATCCGCTAACCCCGTGGCCATGGCCGCCGGATTAGCCGCCCTGGAACTATGTCTGGAGCCGGGCTTCTACGATCGCCTTGCCGAACGGACCACCGAGATGGCGGAACAGATTGAGGGCTATGCCAACGAGAAGGGTTATCCCCTGCATGTCCCCCACATCGGAAGTATCTTCTGGTTAGCCTTCGGGAACGAGCGCATCGAACGGGCCGATCAGATCGATCCGGATAACATGCGCTACTTCAAAATCATCCACCATGAGCTGCTACAGACCGGCGTCTACCTGGGCCCGTCCGGCTATGAGGTAGGATTTGTCAGCAGCGCGCATACTGACGTGGATATCCAGGAGGCAGTGGCCAAAATTTGCCAGGCTATGGACGTAGCCTTCGCGGATGAAGGAGCGCCCCAGAGTTGATTGCCGTGATTACCTATTGCCCCCTATCTTCCGGGCTAAACCAACTAACCATGCGTTATCTACCTATCTTCTTTTGCTGCCTGCTCATGGCTGCCTGCTCTACTCCCCGGACAACGACATCCAACGCGGAGACTACTGCAGTAACTACAACGGCGCCCGAGGTGGCGGACAGCTACGCGGGTGAGTGGGATATTGCGGTGATGGATACGCCCGGAGGAACGGTCAAGGGGGTGCTCACCCTGACCGATGCCGGCGAAGAACTAAGCGGTACCATCAACGTGAACGGCAGCGACGTAGATCTCAGCTCGGTGGAGCGTACCGACGATGGCCTGATGATCGAATTTTATTCGCCGGAATACCAAACGAGTGTAGATGTAAAGTTAAAGGGTGCACCTTCCGCAAATGAATTGACGGGCACAGCTTTAAACACTTACATGACCGTAGCCACCCGGAAGATGTAGTATTATTGCGGATGCAAGACAAGCATCCATCAACGCGTGCCATTCGGGAGCAAATGGCTCCCACCGGTTACCGGGAACACAGTACCCCCCTTTTCCTGACGAGCAGCTTCACCTTCCCTTCGGCGGAGGCGATGGCGGACACCTTTGCCGGCCAGGGCGAGGGCATTATCTATAGCCGGTACAATAACCCGAACGTCGATGAGCTGATCACCAAAGCTTGCAGTCTGGAGGGTACGGAGGCTGGGTTTGCTACCGCGTCGGGAATGTCGGCCGTCTTCGCCAGCCTGGGTGCCCTGGTCGAGCAGGGAGATCATATTGTAGCAACCCGCGCCGTCTTTGGCAGTACCCACCAAATTCTTTCGCAGATCCTGCCGAAGTGGGGGGTCACCTTTACGTACGTAGAACCGAACGATCCGGACAGCTGGCCGGCCGAGGTGACTGACCGAACGAAGCTCTTCGTCACGGAAACGCCCTCGAATCCGGGATTGCAACTCGTGGATCTGGAGAAAGCGGGAGCCTTCTGCCGGGACCACGGACTGACGTTCGTGGTCGACAACTGTTTCGCTACACCGTATCTGCAACGTCCCGCGGATTACGGGGCGGACCTGATCACCCACTCTGCCACCAAGTGGATGGATGGCCAGGGTAGGGTGCTGGGTGGCTTATTGCTGGGGAAAGCCGAGATAATGGAAAAGGTGATCTTCTTCTGCCGGCACACGGGGCCGGCCATGTCCCCCTTCAACGCCTGGGTCATTTCCAAGAGTTTGGAAACATTGACGGTTCGCATGGATGCGCACTGTCGGTCGGCGCTTACTATGGCTGAATGGCTGAAGACCCAGCCCGGCGTAGACAAAGTGCACTATCCTTTTTTGCCCAGCCATCCACAGTACGAACTAGCTCGCAGGCAAATGCGGGCGGGCGGTGGAATCGTCACCTTCGAGCTACGGGGTGGGGTAGAAGCGGCGCGCCGGCTGCTTAACCAGGCGCAGTTGTGCACAAGAAGTAGCAACCTGGGGGACACCCGTACTATACTCACTCACCCCGCTACCACCACCCACAGCAAGTTGACACCGGAGGAGCGGGCGGCGGTCGGCATTACCGACGGGCTGGTCAGGATGAGCGTGGGGTTGGAGGCCGTAGCGGATATCCAGGCTGATCTGATGGGCGGTCTTCAATAAGGCTTACTGCCGGTGGAGGCGGACGGTTTCCGAACCCGTGGGTCCGGAAATGCGGTAGTGATAAATCCCTGCCGCCCGCGACCGTAAATCTACCGTGACGCTTTGCGCGCCGGGAAACAGCTGCTGCGTGGAGGTAGCGATCGTTTTCCCGTCAGGACTGATTAAGTCGAAGCGGTACCGGCCGGTAGCAGGAACGTCTATAGGGACGACCGCTTGGTCCGTTGTGGGATTTGGGTAAGCCGAACCGGCAAGTAGTGCGGTTGGCGAGCCGGCAAGGGAGGTAGAAACCTCTTCGCCCTCGGTAAGGGAAAGAATGAGTGGTTCCCGGGAGCCGTTATCTCCGCCAGATCCAGCTGCCCGGTTGACTGTGTTGCCGACCAGGTACATGGATACCGTGCCCGTCCCGATCGGGGGGGCGGTCCAGTTAAAGGAGAAAAGGCTGTCGGCATTGGGACCCTTGTGCTCGGCGTAGCTACGGCCGTTATTCACGGTCGCTATCTGCGTGGCATCGTCCGGGTCACTGAGTACGCCCGCGGGTTGAAGAATAGGGTCCGTGCTATCCAGAAACTGTGCTTGGAAGCCATATCCTACCGGTTGGCCGAATTCGGACTGCACGGAGACGGTTACGGTATAGGTCTGGCCGGGGCGGTAGGTCAGGTCGTCCATCCCATCGAACCGGGCCTCAATTTGGGGGGTGCCGTAATCGCCCGAATTGTGGCAGGTGCCGCAGTTGCCTTCCGTACCGCCGCCGGCACTCGGAGCGCCGGTGTAGCCCTGCCCGTCGGAGCTGGCGGGGCCGGAAGAATAACCGGCTAGCAAAATAGACAAGGCAAGAAGGAAGGGTGGTAGGCGTTTTTTCATGGGATACATTAAAAGTATTCGCACCCAAAGGGAGCAATATCGGGAGAACGGTGTTATAAGATGAAAATTTTTTGGGAACCGTTAAACTACCGGTTGTTTCAATAGTTACTCATACATTATTAATAGTAATGCTATTTACTTGGATCATTTAGCCGGCAAGATTAGTATCGCTGTATCCGATAAGCTTTACCTGAAGGATCCGGAGACCAGTGACTTAGGTCGACGCATCATTTCCGGCAGTATCGATCTGCTGGTGGAGCTTGGCCTTGAGAATTTTACCTTCCGTAAGCTTAGCCGCCACGTAGGTACCACCGAAGCATCGGTCTACCGCTACTTCGAGAACAAGCACAAGCTGCTGACTTACCTCGTCATGTGGTACTGGGGGTGGATGGAGTATCGCCTGGCTTTCGCACTGGCTAATGTAGGGTCTGCGGAAGACCGGTTGCGCCGCGCTATCAAATTGCTGACCGAGGAGATCGCCGAAGACAGCAACTTTAGTCACATTAATGAGATTAAGCTAAACCGAATCGTGGTAGCCGAGAGTCTCAAGGTATATCTGACCCGCCACGTCGACGACGAGAACGAGGTAGGGGCCTTCAGTTACTACAAATCGCTCATCCAGCAAGTCAGTGGCATTATTCTGGAACTCAATCCGGAATTCGCCTATCCGCACATGCTGGTCAGCACCATTATTGAGGGAGCGCATTTGCAGCGCTTCTTTGCCGAACATCTCCCCCTGATTACCAACAACCGGGAGGGCGAGGATTCGGTGGCGTGTTTTTTTACGGAAATGGCCTTCCGGACTATCAGTTAATACCCCATCATGACCGGATCTGAAAACGAACTGTCGCCGCTGCAACGCTTTTGGCGTCTCCTACGGCCAGACCAGGCCGAGGTTAAGAATGTATGGGTTTACGCCCTCTTTGCGGGTATCGTAAACCTGTCCTTACCCCTGGGTATACAGGCCATCGTCAACCTGATTATGGGTGGACGCGTCAGTACCGCGTGGATGGTGCTGGTGGGTTTGGTCGTGTTCGGTATTGCTATGGTGGGCGTGCTGCAGATCCAGCAATTACGTGTGGTGGAGAACCTGCAACAGAAGATATTCAGCCGGGCGGCTTTTGAATTTGCCTACCGGATTCCGAAGATCCGCACCGAAGTGCTGTATAATCATTACGGTCCCGAGCTGATGAACCGCTTCTTCGACGTACTGACCGTACAGAAGGGGCTTTCGAAGATCCTGATCGATTTCTCCGTGGCATCCCTGCAGGTGTTGTTGGGCCTTTTACTCTTATCGGTCTATCACCCTTTCTTCATTCTATTCGGGGTGATCCTGGTCATTCTTGTCGTTCTCATCTTCGTCTTCACCGCCAAGAGTGGTCTGGCCACCAGCCTGAAGGAATCAAAGCACAAATACGCCGCCGTCCACTGGCTGGAAGAACTGGCCCGGACCTCGGGAACCTTTAAGTTGGCGGGTAAAACCGACATGGCCCTACAG
>JBASAV010000464.1:0-3264 GCA_049650785.1 Lewinella sp.
ACCCAAGGTTGAGCCGTTGATCTTCAGTTTGCGGTGCTCGTCGCGCAGGAGATCCCAGCACAGTCGCTCGTGGACGGCATAGACGCGTTGCATATTATTTTCTTTTTCCCGGTCGTCGTTCCAGGGCACGTAATCACCATAATCGTGGTTTCCCAGAATGCTGTAGACACCGTGTTTCCCCCTCACCTCTTTGAAAATATCGATGTAGGGCTCCATCTCATCGGCCCGGTTGTTGACGATGTCGCCGGTGAATACCACGATGTCCCCCTCCTCTTCGTTGATCATCCGCACGGCCTCCTTGAGGGGTTCGGTGCGCGTCCAGCTGCCGGAGTGCATGTCGCTGATCTGCACGATCCGGAAGCCCTCCAGACCTTCCGGGAGATTGGTCACGGGTACATCCACGGCGAAGCGCCGGTACCGGTAGGCGTTGCGGACCATACCATAGGTAAGCGTCACAAGGGGCACCCCGCCGGCTACCAGGGCGGTTTTGCTGAGGAAACGGGACCGGCTGGTGTCGCGCTCGGTCACCGGACTGATTCGGTTTATGATCCAGGTGATGCCCCGACGGAGGTCGTCGATGAGTAAGAAGAAGGCTACGGGCACCTTACTCAAATAGAGAATGAAGACAACCGCCCGACTGTAGACCTTCAGGCCGTCCGACCATCCCTCGTTGAGTTCCAGGACATTCAGCAGGATAAAAGCAAAGCTCAGCGCACTAAGTGCCCAGTAAAAAACAAACGCAACGCGTCTGGTGGCTGGGCTATATTTGGAGAGCCAACTTCGGAAGGCCAAAAAAGCGTACGCATCAAGCGCCAGCATGACCGCCAATAGAATAAACAATCTAGACATGCCCCCATTAACGCCGGTTGCGGGGAAAAGATGATTGCCGGCTGCAACCGACGTGACGTGCCCTCGTCATTCCCGTAACCTTAAAACAAGCAACTATGAAAATTTTTCCGACTCTCTTATTTCTGGTGATCGCTGTCCCTCTCTCCGCTCAGGTTGAGGTGAGCAACGGGGGGTGGGCTGTTGCTACCGGTCGGGTCAAAGGTAACGGCGACGTAACCACGGAAAACCGCGACATAGCAGGATTTACGGGTATTAAAACGTGCTGTTCCTTTCAAGTAGAACTAGCCGAGGGCGACTATGACGTGCGCGTCGAGGCCGAAAGCAATTTGCTGAAATTCATCGCTACCGAAGTGAACGGCCGGACCCTCCACATCAACTACACGAAAGACGCCAATTTCAAAAGCCGGAAACCGATCGTTGTCTACGTCACGCTACCCCGCCTGAATGCAGTGGTCGCCTCCAGCAGCAGCAAGGTGACCGGCACCACCCCCTTCACCGGGGAGGGTCTGGAACTCGACGTGAGTAGTTCCGCCAACATCGACGTGGAATTCACGGGCAATCACGTAGACCTGGAAGCCAGCAGCTCCGGTCGTATTGACGTAAGGGGTTCCGCGACTATCGTCAAGGCAGGAGCCAGCAGCGCCAGCCGAATCGAAGCCAGTGATCTGCGCGCCGACGAAGCCACAGCCGATGTCAGCAGTTCCGCCGACATTACCGTTTACGCCGAAAAGAGGCTGCGGGCGGATGCCAGTTCCTCCGGATCCATTAGCTATAGCGGAAGTCCAAAGGATATTCATACCGATACGAGAAGCTCCGGGCGGGTACGGGGGCGTAATTAGAACCCGGCGCGTCGAGCAGGTCTGCCGGCCACAACTTACCGTGGTGTGCAACGCGAGCGATATCCACTCGTCCTTAATCATAACAGACAATTCAATCAACTATGAAATTCTTCTACACACTTTTCCTGCTGGGCATTTTCTCCACCTTATCCGCTCAGGTAGAAGTAAACAACGGGGGCGGCTGGTTCAGCTGGGGATCGGGGGACCGGGTCGAGGGTAATGGCGACGTCGTCACCCGCTCCCGGGACGTCGATGGGTTCACCGGCGTCAAAACCTGCTGCTCCTTCCAGGTGGAAGTAGCGGAGGGAAGCTTCGACGTCCGCATCGAAGCAGAGAGCAACCTCCAGGAATTTATCTCTACCGAGCTACGCGGAAGTGTCCTGCACATTAAGTACACGGATGATGCCCACTTTAAGTCTACCGAGCCGATCACCGTCTACGTGAGTCTGCCAAAGCTCGAATCCATCGACGCCTCCAGCAGCAGTAGAGTGACCGGTACTACGGCCTTTACCGGCGAGGATCTGGAATTGGATGTAAGCAGTTCCGCCAACATCGAAGTAGAGTTCTCTGGCGATCACGTAGAGTTGGACGCTAGCAGTTCCGGCCGCATTGACGTGCGCGGTTCGGCCAACCGTGTCACGGCCGACGCCAGTAGTGCCAGCCGTATTGAAGCGGGCGACCTGCGGGCCGACGAAGCCGTTGCCGATGTCAGTAGTGCGGCCAATATCTCCGTCCACGCCGAGAAGCGTCTGCGCGCCGATGCGAGTTCCGCCGGTTCGATCAGCTATAGCGGAAGTCCCAGCGATATCCACACGGATACCAGCAGCGCCGGTAAGGTCCGGGGTCGTAACAAGTAAGCGCTAGTACGGATCGACGTCGACCACGACCCGCACACCGGTAAGTCCCTTCGTAGTAGAAAGCTTATCGGTAGCCCGTTGAATGATCTTTTTCACCCGCTTCAGTTCGGCGGGGTGGGGGGGCAGGCGGAGCACGATGTCCTGCAAATAATACGTTCGCAGGCGTGCCACCGAGGGCTCAAAGGGTCCCTCCACGAGATCACCCAGGGCGTGAGCCAGCCACGTACCCATGAGCTTGGCTCCCTCCTCCGCGGTCGGTCGGCGGGTATGCCGCAACTGAATCCGGATCATCTTGCGGTAGGGTGGAAAGGCATGCGCGCGCCGGTTATCGGCTTCCCGCCGGATGAAATTATTGTAGTCCGCAGCGAGTACGTCAATCAGGACCGGGTGGCTTTCCTCGTGGGCCTGAATGACCACCTTGCCCTGCCGCTCGCGCCGACCCGCCCGTCCCGCCACCTGTAACATGAGTTGAAAAGCCCGCTCGTCCGCGCGGAAGTCGGGAAAGCGCAGCAACTGATCGGCACTAATGACGCCCACCAACCCTACGCGGTCGAAGTCCAGCCCCTTAGTGACCATCTGTGTTCCGACGAGGATGTCAAGTTCGGCCAGTTCAAACTGCTGGAGTAGTTTACTGAGGGCATTTTTGCCACGCGTAGTATCCAGGTCCATCCGCGCGATACGGGCTTCCGGCAGGAATATTTTCAGTTCGTCCTCAATCT
>JBASAV010000465.1:0-4053 GCA_049650785.1 Lewinella sp.
GGGCAGCAGGATAAATCTTTCGCCGATGCCCCAGGCATCGGGCAGGGTGGTCATCAATGAGTTGTCGATCATGTACCACATCTCGCTGTCGTTCTGTTGCTTCCGGGCGAGAACGGAGAAGATGGTAGCTCCGCTTTCCCCTACCGTATACTTACCGAATTCGGTGAAGATATCCGGCTCCGGTACACTGTCCTCCTCACAGGCGTCCAGAATGTTCTTAACGATTTCGCGAACCATGTACTTGTAGTCGAACTCAAAGCCCAGACTATTGCGAATGGGCATGCCTCCACCGATATTAAGCGCGTGCAGATTTTGGCTTTCTTTCTTCAATTCGCCGTATAGACGAACGGCCTTTTTAAGTTCGCCCCAGTAGTACAGCGTGTCCTTTATTCCCGTATCGACGAAGAAGTGAAGCATGTGTAACTCCAACTTCTCACTGTCCTTGATCCGGTTGTTGAAAAGCGGCAGGACGTCACCGTACCGCAGGCCCAGGCGGCTGGTATAGAATTCAAAGTTGGGTTCCTCCTCGGTCGCCATCCGGATACCGATTTTCGCCACTCCTTCCACGTGCTGCTCGTAGTAGTCGAGTTCGTGGCTATTATCGACCACGGCGATCACATTCTCAAAGCCGTCGTTCATCAGGCCAACGATCCCGGCTAGATAGTTCTCGGGTTTAAAACCGTTGCAGACGATCTGGATCTTCTTATCCAGTTTCTTCCGGGCGTAAAGCCGACGGATCAGATCAACGTCGTAAGCGGAACTGATCTCGAGCTGCACGTCGTGGTCCAGGGCCTCCTCCACCACGTGGGCAAAGTGGCTGCTCTTCGTGCAGTAGCAATACTGGTACTGACCGGCATACCCCTGCGAGCGCATAGCCCGGCGAAAGAGATTACGCGCCTCCTTGATCTTCCGACCGATGCTCGGTAGGTAGGTCAGCTTGAGCGGGGTACCGTATTTCCTGATCAGATGAATAAGGGGAATACGATTGAACGTCAGATACCCATTGTCCATGTCAAAGCCTTCCTGCGGAAAGTAGAAGGTCTGGTCAATCAGGTCGAAATATTTGTTGGCCACTCGGAGCTGCTTTTGGGGGCGCAAAGATAACATATGGCGGCGGAGCGCAGGTGTAATGATCGTTTCCGGATTAACCGACCCGGAAGTCTATATTTACCCTATGCAGTATATCTCCCTCCGCAACCTGAAATTCATACTCCACGAAGTCCTCGACCTGAGCGAGCTCCAGGCTAGTGAACGGTTTGGCGGCTTCGACGACGAAGCCATTGACTTCAGCCTGGAGGCCGCCGGTCAACTGGCCGACCAGTACCTCTGGCCGGTCTATCGGGAAATGGACAAGAATAAAGCTTACTTCAAAGACGGCGAAGTGCACGTCCTGCCCGCGGTCGGGGAGGGGATGCGGGCCATGGGAGAGAGTGGATGGTTAAGTGCGGCCTGGGGTTTTGAGGAGGAGGGCCAGCAAATGCCCCTCACTGTTCAAAATGCCGGCAGTTTGATTTTTCAGTCGGCCAACAGTAATCTGGCTGCCTACGGTTTTCTCACCACCGGCGCCGCCAACCTGATTCGCGAATTCGGATCCCAGGAGCTGAAGGAGGGTTATTTGCCTAAGATGGCCGCCGGGGAATGGCAGGGGACCATGGCGCTTACCGAGCCGCAGGCGGGAAGCTCGCTGAGTGACATTACTACCTACTACGAGGAACAGCCGGATGGAACCTACCACATCTACGGTCAAAAGATCTACATCAGCGGTGGAGACCACACCAGCGTAGACAATGTCGTCCACTTACTGCTGGCCCGGCAGAAGGATGGTCCGAAGGGGGTCAAGGGAGTCAGCCTGTTCGTAGTGCCGAAGTATCTGCCGACTGACGACGGACTAACCGACAACCACGTGACTACCGCCGGGATCTATGGAAAGATGGGGCAGAAAGGATACGTAGCCGCCCACCTGATGTACGGGGAGCAGGGACCAACGCAGGGCTTCCTGGTCGGGAATGAATTCCGGGGACTGAATAATATGTTTCTGATGATGAACGAGGCGCGTATCGGCACCGGGATGATGGCCGCGGGTGCGGCCTCGGCGGCTTACTACGCCAGTCTGAAGTACGCCAGGGAACGCCCCCAGGGTCGACACCCCGGTAATAAGGACATCAACGCCGCTCAGGTACTCATCATTGAGCACGCCGACGTGCGGCGCATGTTGCTCTTTCAGAAGGCCGTGGTGGAGGGGAGCATCGCTTTGTTGCTTCAGTGCAGTCTGTACGAGGATTCCTACCGCCTGAAGCAGGATGAACGCAGCAAGCTGCTGCTGGAACTGTTGACCCCGGTTGCCAAGAGCTTTCCCAGTGAATACGGCAACGAGGCCGTAAGCAATGGTATGCAGGTACTCGGCGGGGCTGGATACACTGATGACTTTCCACTGGAACAACTGTTTCGGGATATCCGGGTGAATTCAATTTACGAGGGTACCACAACCATTCACGGGCTGGATCTGCTGGGCCGGAAGGTGATGATGGAAGGGGGTAAGACGGTTGCCTACCTCTCAAAGGAAGTTGCTGAAGACCTGCGCACCGCCGCCCGATTCGAACGTCTACGTCCCCTTGCCGAGAAGCTGGGTGCCGGATTCAAGCAATTGGAAGAGGTACTCCGGCATCTTCTGGGGCTGGCGCAGAACGAGGATGATTCCCGTGTATTCCTGGCCGACGCTACGGTCTTTCTGGATTACTTCGGTCTTCACGTTATCGGCTGGATGTGGGTCAAGCAGGCTACCTCGGCGTCCATTGCCTTCGAGGAAGCGGCCACGGTAGGTGGTCGGGACATAGGGCGCGAAGAACAGCACTTTTACGAGGGTAAGATTCGTACGGCTGCCTATTTCTTCGATTACATTTTCACGCGTACCCACGGGCAACGGGCCACGCTGCTTTCCGGCGAGCGCGTTACGCTGTCGTTTGACCCGGAGCTGCTGCAGTAGCTAGTCGACAACCGGCAGGCGGTAGATTCGCTGGCGGTGTATATCGCGAAACCCGGCGAAGAACACCGTCCGACCGGTGGCGTCCATCTCGACTACCGACTGGAAATACTCGAGTGAAAAGGTAGCTACCACCTCGCCCTGTGCCTAGTTTCCCACTCCGATGCTTTCGCTGTAATTCCGGTAACCTAAATAGGCGAGGAAGGCATAGGCCAGCACGTCCACGTACGCGGACTAGCCCGTGACTTGGTTCTTGACCGGAGGGCGTCCAGCTAATCCGTTGGCAGGAGGCACTGAAAGTGATTCGTACGAGTGGGTTGATTGCTGACCCGAAATTCTTGCTTTCGCGTACAGACGATGGGTAGTGTTCATTTTGCCAGGCTGCTTCGATTGGTAGCCGGTAAATCCGTTGCGGAGCGCCGTACAGTACAAATTAGAATGGTTAGGCAGAAGCGCTTATGGCGGCGTAGCGCAGGATAGACGGTAATTCCTGAACGCAAGCAAAGTTCTCCCCATCCATCACGTTACGACCCCCGGCCGCGAGGGTGCCGTCACCCGTGAGTAGGTTGTGGTGGTGATTATGCCCCTCTCGATCGATTTTCAGCGGGCTGCAGGATGCTGATGTGCGTGACAGACTAGCTATCAATGGGCAAGGTTTGCCACACGTATGGTAAAAGGTGGATACCGACATGGTTACCTAATCCACCGGATCTTTGGTGGAGCGGGGGAAGAAGCTCACCCCCTCATTTAGCGTGCATCGTTTTATCTTGCCTGCCTTAACTCAGTCGCATGCGCTTCCTATTATACATATTCCTTGGTGCAATTCTGTCCGCCTGTTCCCCGAAAGGCAAGGTTTTTGGGACGGAAAACGGTCCTTTTCGGGCCAGTTTCGATCACTACGCCATCAACGTGACCGACCTAACCGTCAGCTCGGAATTTTACCAGCGCGCTTTTCAGCTCGATACGCTATTTAACGGAACGGGCAATAACCGGCGCATTTGGTTTTCCCTGGGAGAGGGAATGGCGATGCATATCATTGAGACGGACGAAGTGGACGTCGTGACGCCCAAGGG
>JBASAV010000466.1:0-5615 GCA_049650785.1 Lewinella sp.
GGAAAGAACTAATAACTAACCCAGACACACTTAACTGAACTATCCCGGCGGTAGCCGGTGACCTGTGAGTGTCCGGACCCCCGTTTAAGTCGTGCGCACAGGTATGCGGACCAATTCAGCAATTCAACCCTCCAATGGTTCACCAATTGAAAGCCCTGCGCGCAGGTATGCGGGCCAATTCAGTAATTCAGCCCTTCAATTATTCACCAATTGAAGATCCACCCGCGACCCCCGCACCCAGCCGTGCCACTCCGGGCCGTAGCTCATGCCGAGGTAATCGGCGGTAAGTCGGAAGGGCTCGTAGAAGCCAGGATTAACCGATTGTTCGGCGGAGCAGGAGAGGACGCCCACCTGCTTGCCGCGTAGCCGCCGTCCGATATCCTTGTGGAAGGTCAGCAAGTCAGTGAGGCGGTCGAAGAAGTCTTTCATGACGCCGCTCATGCTGTACCAGTAGACGGGGCTGGCAAACACGATCCGGTCGTAGATGACCAGGCGCTTGGCCATGGCGATGAACTCATCGTTCTCCGGGTAGGCGTTTTCGTAGTGGTAGGGGGCTATGCGGTAGTCCAGCAGGTCGACCAGTTTGCCACCGATATCCGATTCGAGTTGTTGGGCGGCTTTGGCGGTGTTGCCGTCGCCACGGGCACTGCCTAGTATAATCAGGGTCTTGGCCATCAGTTCTGCGGTTGGGCTACGGCGGCCAGGGCTACCTTGGCGGTTTGGTCGCCTGGCAGGTCGAATGCTTCGGCCTCTAGGTCGTCTTCGAAGGTCAGGGAGTCGGCCAGCGTCTCCTCCATAATGTATTGTCGGTGAGCGGAAACGGCTTCCTGCACGGGCGAGGAGGCCATGACGCGCAGATCGATCCGGTCGGTAACGTCCAGACCGGTATCCTTCCGCAGGTTCTGGATGCGGCTCACCAGCTCACGGGCGAGACCTTCACGTTCTAGCTCCGGGGTGACGTTGACGTCCAGGGCGACGGTGAGTTCGCCGTCGGTGGCTACTTTCCAGCCGGGGATATCCTCGGTCAGGATGTCCACCTCCGAGGTGGTGATCCCGATCGCTTCGCCGTCCAAATCGAGGGTGTAGGTACCCTGTGTTTCCAACTGACCGATCGCTTCTTCCGTCATGCGTCCGATAGCGGCGGCGGCGGCCTTCATTTGCTTGCCGAGACGTTTGCCTAGCACCTTAAAATTGGGTTTGATGGTCTTTTTCAGGAAGCCGTCGTCAGTCAGGAACTCCACTTCCTTGATGTTGGTCTCCGATTGGATAATATGAGCTACATCCGCTACCCGGCGGCGGAATTCGTCGCTCAGTGCCGGTACGAGAATCTTCTGCAAGGGCTGCCGTACCCGTAGTTTCTCCCGCTTGCGCAGACTCAGCACGAGGGAAGAGATCCGCTGGGCGTAGGCCATGCGTTGCTCCAGGTCTTCGTCGATCATCGCTTCGTCAGCCTGAGCCAGGAAGGTGAGGTGGACGCTTTCGATGTCGCCGGCGGGGGCGAGGTTGCGGTACAACCAGTCGGCGAAGAACGGAGCTACGGGAGACATGAGCTGCGATACCCGGGTGAGGCAAGTGAACAGCGTCTGGTAGGCGGCGCGCTTATCGCTCGTCATGTCGCCGCGCCAGAACCGGCGGCGGCTCTGGCGGACGTACCAGTTGCTCAGCTCATCATTGACGAAGCTTTCGATGGCCCGGCAGGCGGGGGTGGCATCGTATGCCGCAAAGTGGCGGGTGACTTCCAGCGTCAGCGTATTCAGGCGGCTAAGTACCCAGCGGTCGATTTCCGCCAGGTCATCCATCGCAATGGGTTCGTCTCCGACCGGATTATAGTCGTCGATATTGGCGTAGAGCGCGAAGAAGCCGTAAGTGTTGTAGAGCGTGCCGAAGAAACGCCGCTGTACTTCCTTGATACCGTCGAGATCGAATTTGAGGTTATCCCACGGGGCGCTGTTGCTGATCATGTACCAGCGAGTGGCATCCGCACCGTAGGTGTCAATGGTCAAAAATGGATCGACGGCGTTGCCCAGGCGTTTGGACATCTTCTTGCCTTCCTTATCGAGCACCAGGCCGTTTGAAACGACGTTTTTGTAGGCCACCGAATCGAAGACCATCGTAGCAATCGCGTGAAGGGTGTAGAACCACCCGCGGGTTTGATCTACGCCTTCGGCGATGAAGTCGGCGGGGTAGGAGCGCTCGAAGAGCTCCTTGTTTTCGAAGGGGTAATGAAACTGGGCATACGGCATGCTCCCCGAATCAAACCAAACATCGATCAGATCCAGCTCCCGGCGCAGTTCTTTGCCATTTTTCCAGAGTACGACCTCATCGATGTAGGGACGGTGGAGATCTTCGGGTACGGACTGATCCACCTTCAGCTCTTGATTGGCGAGACTGACCTGTTCTTCCAACTCCGCCAAGGACCCGATGAATACTTCTTCCTCGCCGTCTTCGCTGCGCCAGATCGGCAGGGGGATGCCCCAGTAGCGGCTGCGACTCAGGTTCCAGTCTTGCAGGTTCTCCAGCCACTTGCCGAACCGACCCTCACCGGTGCTGGCGGGTTGCCAGTTGATGGTGGCGTTCAACTCCTGCATCCGCTCCTTCACGGCGCTTGACTTGATGAACCAGCTGTCGAGGGGGTAGTAGAGCACGGGTTTGTCCGTCCGCCAGCAATGTGGGTAGCTGTGATTGTACTTGGCGACATTGAAAGCCAGCCCACGCTTTTTAAGGTGTACCGCGATGTCGATATTTACGTCCACGTAGTCCTCCTCATCCTTGTAGTTCTTCACGTAGCGACCGGCAAAGGGACCGGCGTCTTCAGTGAAGCGGCCGGTCTTGTCCACCAGCGTAAGCGATCCGATACCGTTGGCTTTACCAACCATCATGTCATCCGCACCAAAGCTGGGAGCGGTATGTACGATGCCGGTACCCGCGTCGGTCGTAACGAAGTCGCCGGGAATGACGCGGAAAGCATCCCCATCCTGGGGTGTGGCGCCGGGAAGCAACTGCTCGTACCGGAGCCCGACCAGTTCCGATCCCTTGAAGGACGCACTCTTCTCCAGGACCTTAGGTTGGTTATTGCCGCCAAACCACTTGTCGATCAGGGCCTCGGCTAGAATGACGTCGACCTTATCCTCCGTATAGGGATTGATCGTGGTGACCCGCACGTAGTCGATCTTTGGGCCTACGGTGAGGGCGGTGTTGCTGGGCAGCGTCCAGGGGGTGGTGGTCCACGCGATTAGGTAAAGGGGATAGGGGGATAGGGGGTTAAGGGGTAAAGGACGGGCGTCGGAGTCTCCGTCCTTAGCCCCTTCCCCCCTTTTCTCCTTAGCCCCTTCAACCTTAAACATGGCCACGACCGTAGTGTCCGTCACGTCCTGGTAAGCGCCGGGCATATTGAGCTCGTGGGAGCTGAGACCCGTACCCGCGGCCGGACTGTAGGGTTGAATGGTGTAGCCTTTGTAGATGAGCCCCTTGTCGTAGATCTGCTTGAGTAGCCACCAGACCGACTCCATGTATTCCCGCTCGTAGGTGATGTAGGGGTTCTCGAGATCGACCCAGTAGCCCATCTTGCGGGTGATATCGTCCCAGCGGTCCTTGAAGCGCATGACGGTTTCCCGGCAGGCTTTGTTGTAGTCATCGACGCTGATCTTATCGCCGATATCCTCCTTGGTGATGCCTAGTTCCGACTCTACTTTGAGCTCGATGGGTAGACCATGGGTGTCCCAGCCCCCTTTGCGTTCTACGCGCTTGCCCTGGAGCGTTTGGAAGCGGCAGAACATATCCTTGATCGTCCGGGCCATGACGTGGTGGATACCGGGCTGTCCGTTTGCGCTGGGCGGACCCTCGTAGAAAACGAACGGGTTGTCCTTCGGGCGTTCTTCTATGCTGCGTCGGAAGATGTCATTCTCCTCCCAGAAAGCGAGAATTTCCTTGTCGATGGTCGGCAGATCAAGATTCTTAAATTCCTTGTACATACGGTGGAGGGGAGATTGGGGGTGCAAAAATAAAAAGCTCCGAGCGGGAGGGTCCGTCGGAGCTTTCGGTCTATTTCCTACAACGGCCAGCTTACGGACACGGGGTGCCGCAAATAATTATGGCGTCGATAATGGACCGATTATTCATGATGGCAAAGATAACGTTTTAGGGATTAGGCGGGTTGTGAGCGCCTCGGCAGTTGTTGCAGCGATAATAAATGGGTCGGCAAGAAAAAAAATTTGCCCGTTTCCTTGTCGGTATTTAAATTTATTTTACCTTAACGGGGCGTTAAAGCGGTAGATTAATCTGCTGCCCTACGCAAGAATTAGTTTTCATTTGGTTTTTTGGGGTTATTGGGAGGCAACTTGTTGCCTCTTTTTTTATGCCCCATCCGGTCATTTGGCCGCAATGAGGCGTCAGGGGCGGGGTCTGGGAGAAATATTTAGCGATGGAGAAGAAACTTAATTCTGTAACGATCGGTTCTGTATTAAATTGTAACGTTCGTTCCAATATTATTAACTCTTTGAATTCAGTACAGCATGACAGATCTAACAGGAAAAATCGCGGTCGTGACCGGCGGTAACTCAGGCATTGGATACGCAACGGCGGAACGCCTGAAGGCGGATGGCGCACAGGTGATCATCACGGGGCGGTCCCAAGAGCGAGTGGATGAGGCGGCCGCCGCGCTCGACGTAATGGGTTTAGTAGCCGACGTCAACTCGGTAACGGCCCTGGGCCAACTTGCCGAGGAGGTAAAAGAACTAGTGGGCAGCATCGATATCTTATTCATCAACGCCGGCGTTTTTGAGCCCGCCCCGCTGGGCAGTATCTCGGAAGAAATGTTTGACCGGCAGATCGGAATAAACTTCAAGGGGGCGGTTTTCACGCTGGAGAAATTCCTGCCGATTCTCAATGACGGCGCTTCGGTGGTCAATCTAAGCTCCGTGAACGCCTACACCGGAATGGCCACCACCGCTATTTACGCGGCTTCCAAGGCGGCGATGAATTCTTTCACCCGCACAGCAGCAACCGAATTGGCCCCCCGCAAGATCCGGGTGAACGCCGTCAATCCGGGCCCAATTCAGACACCCATTTTCAGCAAGACCGGTTTGCCGGAAGCGGAACTCAGCGGTTTCGCGTCAGCGATGGTGAATCGGATTCCCCTCAAACGCCTCGGTGAACCCTCGGAGGTGGCGCACTTGGTTTCGTTTTTAGCGTCGGAGAACGCCTCCTTCATTACCGGCGGAGAGTACAACATCGACGGGGGAATCAATATCAACCCGCTACTGAACTAACCCGCTCATCGCCCAACCGGTATGAAAGTACCCCGGCACTATCTTCGTGGTAGTGACCGGGGCTTTCCGGTATTCTTTCCGTTTTTGATTATGGCTCGCACCAAAGAATTTGATGAGGATACCGTGCTGAATAAAGCACGCGACCTGTTTTGGGAACGGGGTTACAACGCTACGTCCATCCAGGACCTGGAAGGGTACCTTGGAATAAGCCGGAGCAGTATCTATCGCTTCTTCGGAGGCAAGCGGGAACTGTACGACCGTACATTGGCCAGGTACCAGGAAGAGAATTTTCAGCGGCTCCGGGAGCAACTAGGGAAGAGTCAGGATTTAAAGACGGACCTGACCAAG
>JBASAV010000467.1:0-5328 GCA_049650785.1 Lewinella sp.
CCTTGATACGGGCCTTTTTACCCACGCGATCGCGGAGGTAGAAGAGGCGGCTGCGACGAACCTTACCATTCTTCACGATGGTGATGCCATCGATACTCGGGGAAGACATCGGGAAGATCCGCTCTACGCCGATACCGTTGGATACTTTACGGACAGTGAAGGTCTTGGTCAGGCCTTCTCCCTTGATCTGGATAACGTCACCGCGAAACTGCTGGATACGGGACTTTTCCCCCTCCGTGATGAGGTAATCGACGATGATAGTATCACCGGCGCGGAACTTAGGAAATTCTTTCTGCTTGCTGACTTGTTCGTGTACGAAGGAGATGGCGTCCATGGCTGCTGTATATTTTGACCGCTCGTAGCGGCCCGCAAAGGTAATTGTTATTCTGGCAATCACCAAACGCCCGTCGGAGTTCTTCGCATACTTTTCCCCGTAAACCGCCCAAATAGCCACAAAAGAGAGGCAAATGTTAAAATCCCGCACTCCGCCCAGTGAGTGTTTACCGGCAAAACCCATTACTTTAACGGTACCTTACCTAACCTATACCCAGCCCGAACGTTTTTACGTTTAATTAGCACCATGCTTATGAAATCTATCTGCTTCATCCTCGCCGTCTCGTTCGCGCCCTTCCTGGCGACCGGTATGGCCCACGCCCAGTCGCTCGGGGAAATTACCCAGGCCCTCGGGGCTGGCGACACCCAGGCTTTGGCTGCCGTGATGGACGCCGAAGTGGAACTCAGTTTGCTCGAGGACGAGAATCTCTACTCGCGCGATCAGGCTATTCAGAAACTGACGGCCTTCTTCGCCGCTCATCCGCCCAGCGGTTTTAGTCAGGTTCACCAGGGTTCCTCCAAGTCCGACGATGCCGAATACTGCATCGGCAATCTGGCTACCAGTGACGGCTCCTTCCGGGTGTATATCTACCTTGCTAAGAAAGCCGACCGGATGGTGCTACAAGAACTCCGTTTCGATCGCGAGTAAAACCGAGCGGGTAATCTCCGCCAGCTTCTGGTCCCGCATGCACTTAAAATGGCCCAAGGGACAGGCTGCATACCCGATCTTTGAACACGGCCTGCACGCTAAGTCATCTACCTCGGCCAATACCGGCTTGGGCCCTTCGGGCAGGTAAGGATACATCCCCAATTCCGGTACGGTGTTTCCCCATACACTTACCACCGGTCGGCGAAAGGCCGCCGCTATGTGCATCAGTCCGGTATCGTGGGTGAGCACGACGGCTGCGTTACGTACCAGGTCCGCCGATCCATTGAGGGAATATTTACCGCAGGCGTTGATCACCTTACCGTTCGTCGCTGCAATGCGTGCACCGAGCGCTGCTTCCCCGGGGCCACCCAGCAACACTAGGGGGAGATCGATCCGCCGGCACAGTTCTACCATCTGATCTTCCTCGAGGCACTTCGTCGCGTGTGCGGCGCCAATGACAAAGGCCACGTAAGCCTCTTCCGGGGGAGTCACGCGTTCCTCTCCGGTGAAGTAGTCCAACCCCAGGCCGTCATTGGTAACACCCAGGCGCCTAGCGGTCGCGAGGTACCGATCGACGATGTGTACGTCCGGCATACGATTCAGCCGAAATTTCGTCAGTAATACCTTCCGAAAGTTCAGCTTATTGAACGTTTGTAAGCGTGGTGGACGCCGCCCCGCCAGGAGATGTCCCCATACCAGGCGCTGCTTCGTTTCCAGGCTGCGCAGATTGCCGTGCAGGTCTACTACGTGGGTAAACCCTTCCAGGACAAGATCGGAAGCTATCTCGGCAACGTCCCGCTCGATCGTCCATAGCCGGTCGACGTACGGGTTATGCCGAAGGGTAGCGGCAAAGGTCTTTTTTGTAAGAAAATGGACCTCCCCCCCGGTCTGTTGCTTCACGCACCGGATGACCGGACTCGTGAGGACGATGTCCCCAATGGAAGAGAAACGAATGATAAGGACCTTCGGAATCGCCACGGAGGCAAAGGTAGCATTAGTCCAAGGCCTCATGAAATGCTTCGTCAACCTGCATGGCCACCATTCTGTGCATGGCTGCAAACTCAACCTTCGGAAGCTCAGGCAAGCTTGCCAACACCCGGACACCGGTCAGGCTCCGAATGATCCGGGTGGATTCCTCGTTGGGCTGCCCGCTGAGTATCAAGCCCGCGCAAGCCATGTTCCGGCTACGTAGCGCTTCCAGACTCAGTAGGGTATGGTTGATACTACCCAGGTAGTGCCGGACTACCAGAATGACCGGCAAGTCCAGGTGTGCCGCCAGGTCGATCATACAGTCCCGCTCGTTGAGCGGCACCAGTAGGCCACCGGCGCCCTCTACCAGGAGGGTGCGTTCCGTCGTGGGTAAGGTGAAATCGTTGAGCGAAATATCCACCCCGTCGAGCCGGGCGGCATAGTGCGGACTGGCCGGCGTGTGCAGGCGGTGCCGCTCGGGGTGGTAGTAGGTATCGGGTAAGCCAGTCCAACTGCGAACGCGGTCCGTATCCCCGAAATCCAGATCCCCGGCCTGCACGGGCTTCCAGTAATCCGCGTCCAGCGCTACTTGTAGAAAGGCGCTGGCTACTGTCTTTCCCACTTCGGTTCCAATGCCGCTTACGAAATACGCCTTGTTGCTCATGCCACTGTTTCCCGCGTTTCCGAGCGGATCATAGATACCAGTGCTTCGATCCACCGGGGATCATCGTTGAGGCTGGGTACGAGATCGATGTGCTCTCCGCCCCACTTCTCGAATTCTTCCTGATATTCTACCCCAATCTCAATGGTGGTTTCCAGACAGTCGGCCACAAAAGCCGGACTAAAGCATAACAGGCGTTTTCCCCTGCGCTCCGTCGCCCACTCCTCGATCACGTCTATGGTGTAGGGCTTGGCCCAGTCATCGAAGCCCAAGCGGCTCTGAAAACAAGTCGTGTAGCGCTCGGGGGCCAGGCCCAGTTCGCCGGCAATGGCGCGGGTCGTGGCGTGGCACTGGGCGCTGTAACAAAACTGATTCACCCGCGAAATCGACGAGCAGCATCCCTCCACCTGGTAGCAGTGGTTGCAGTCGTCTGCCTTCTTCAACTGCCGCTGTGGTAGGCCGTGGTAACTAAAGAGTATGTGGTCGTAGCGGTCCAGGTCGCCCATTTCCCGTGCATTTTCCGCGAAGACCTGGATGAGCTCGGGCTGTTCGTAGTAACTGTTGACGAGCTGGACCGGGGGGATGGTCTGTCTTTTGGCCAGCAGGCGCATAACCTCCTGGTGGACCGATCCGGTGGTCGCACTTGCGTACTGCGGAAATAGCGGAAAGACCAGGATGCCGGATACCTGCTCGGCGAGCAGCTCGTCCAGGGCGGATTCGATGCTGGGATTTTGGTAACGCATCGCCAGCCGGACGGTGTAGTCGTCGCCCAGGGCAGCTGCCACTTTCTCGGTCACCACCTCACCGTAGTACTTCAGGGGGCTACCGTTTTCCGTCCACAGTTCCTGGTACAGTTTCGTCGATCCGCCGGCTTTGAAGGGGTTGACGATACCCGACCTGACCGGGGCGATGATTCCTCTGACGAGCAACTGCTGCGCCACGCCGGGTAGGTTGTCGATTACCCGGGGATCGGTTAGGAATTCCCCAAGATACCGGTTAACGGCCGCCGGGGTGGGGGCATCCGGCGTACCCAGGTTGACGAGCAGGACGCCCTGTTTTCCGTAATGTGACTGCAAAGCCATAAATAAGGCGGTTGATAAGGTGTGTCAAACTAACCCCGGAGCGGTCGTTCGGTTGTATGAATAAAAGCAATGGACAATTCCACGAGTCTGCGCACCTGGCGAATTATACTACTGGTCACGTTTATTCTGGTTCCGCTGGCTAATTACTTGCCGATCGTTCTCGATATCTCCCAGGATCGCTTCACCGACGGGGCCGATACGCGGGTCGACGCCGCGGGCTACGCTTTTAGCATATGGGGGGTGATCTTCACGGGCATGATCCTGTTTGCCGCCCTGCAATTTCGCACCCGGGAAGCGACACGCCACCTGTTGCGCGCTTACCGCTTTCTTGTAGTGGCGGGATTGGCCAGTATCGCCTTCGTGCCGATTAGCTTTGGCAGTAATTTCCTGTGGGGAGCCGTCGATTTACTCTGGCATCTTGTCGCCCTGCTCGGCGCCTACGTTGCCCTCCGACGGCACGCTGTGGAAGTGGGTAGGCCTGCATTCGCTTGGACGTACTTTGCTCCCTCCATGTACCTGGGCTGGATTTCCGGGGCGACCGTCATTTCTCTTTCTCTCGCGCTACAACAGCTGGGCCTTGCGTTGCCGGACGCCACCCAGATCATCATGGCTACGGGCCTCATACTCGTTCTGATTACCCTGGGGTGCTATCTGACGATAAACCAGGATGGTGTTTACGGCTCGACGGTAGCCTGGGCCCTGATCGCTATCGCGGTGGAGCAGCAGGATGCGCAACTCGTTTTTTGGGCGGCGAGCGCAGGAACGGGGCTAATTCTGGCAGTCGTGCTTTGGCAAACCCTTCGACCGGGGCACATATTCTACCCGGCCTGAATCCCTCTAAGAAACGGTGAGGGCAATTAAAGATTGGAGACCGCTCTTTTAGGAGTAAGCGAATGAATATATACCCTTTGTGGACTGGAGGCGAGGTACCGTTTGATGTATGCCTTAATTTCAGCGTCACCTTTTACGTCACGGTCCTGGCTGCAGTCGTCCCAAAGAACCAGCCGTAGCGCTTCGTCGTCAATCAAGGCCACACTCAGGCTTATTCCCTGCTCGGCCATCTCCTGCTGTAGATTACGAATGTGTTGCCAGGTATGCTTTCGAAGAACTTTTACGGATGCCGGCTTCGGCGTAGTTCGCTGATAGGCCCGTTGGATAACCGCACAGTGCATGGGAACTGTGCCACCCTGCCAGGGGAGATGGCGGATACCCAGCGCTACGGTCAGCAGATGCCGCTCCGTTGACTTGCCGCGATCCAGGATGAATGTTTTACAACCGCTGGCGACGTTCTGGTCCTCGCTAATGCGGTGCCAAGTGAGTGGGGAATCATCCATTCCCAACTCACCGATGATTACTTTGAGTTCGGTGACCCAGGCCGCGTTAAACTGCTGGGTCAGGCCGTACATGGAGTCCTGTGGCGGAAAAGTTGTCCCTGTCGGCGAGGAACGTGTCGCTCCGCGAAAGGGGGCAAGGGGTACGTATCGTTGGTGATCTTTCATACCATCTGAATTTGGATGGTCCGATCACACCAGGCGTACCTGGCCATAAACCACAAACACAACATGTCTCAAAAATTTGCTGGGATATAGCCGGTCAAATCATAACCATTATCGTAAGTATAGTCCCTTCAAGCC
>JBASAV010000468.1:0-11513 GCA_049650785.1 Lewinella sp.
CGTACTGGCCGTGATCGCTAGTTGGGGATACTTCGGATGGCTGGGTACCCAGAACCCGGAGTATCGCGGCCCCATCCTCGTGGAAGAACGGGAATGGCAGGCCAAGATCGCCGCGGCGCAACAGGCAAAGGACGAGCGGGAGGTTCGCAAACTGCAGCACAATTCTCCTTTCCACAAGCCGGTCCTGCGCGACTGGGCCGAGGCGGCCATTTTCGCCATCTTCGCCGCCGCGCTTATTCGTTTGCTGCTGATAGAAAGCTACATCATCCCTACCCCCTCGATGGAGGGTAATCTCAATGTGGGTGACTTCCTCTTCGTGTCGAAGGTCAACTACGGTCTGCGGCTTCCGGAAACCCTGCTGATGCTTCCGCTGGTCCACAATCGTGCCCCGGTGGTCGGTGGTGAGAGCTACGTTGACGGAGCCTCGCTACCCTATCGCCGCCTACCGGCCCTCGAGGATATCGACCGCTACGACCCCGTCGTTTTCAATGTCCCGTCGGGCGATAGCGTCTACATCTTTCCCTACCGTACCTACTCGGCCAGTGACTACGAAATGGGGAACATCGACGCAAACGCCGCGGGAGCCATCAGCTCCGGTCGGGCCGAACTCGTAACCCGTCCGCGGGACAAAAAGGACCACTACGTAAAGCGCGCCGTCGGCCTACCCGGCGAGCGACTCGAAATTCGCAACCGTCAGGTATACATCAACGGGGAAGCCATCGAAGCTCCGGAGAATGTCCAGTTCCGATATGACATCACCTTCACGGGTCCCCCCAATCGCTCGCGTTGGTCCGACATGGGTATCGCCGAAATGGACATCCAACCAGTGAGTGCTACGCGCTTCATCCTCGATCTGGACAGCGAGCAGGTGGAAGCCCTACGGAGTGGTGATCAAAATGCCTCGATCGAGTTCTTCGACCAGACACAGCCCAACGGAGTCCGCCTCTACCCCCACAGCGCGAAATACTTCGGAAGCTGGACGGTGGATGACTACGGCCCGATCGTCATCCCACAGCGGGGTATGACCGTGACCCTCGATGAGCGCAACTACGAACTATACTGGCGCCCCATCAAGGTTTACGAGGGTAACGAAAGCTTCGAAAGGCGGGGGGGGAAGTTCTACCTCGACGGTCAGGATATCAGCGAATACACTTTCCAGCAGGACTACTACTGGATGATGGGTGATAACCGTCACAATTCCGAAGACAGTCGGGTGTGGGGCTTCGTACCGGAAACACACATTCTCGGTAAACCGCTCTTCATCTGGTTCTCCGTCAAGGAAGGTAGCCTCTTCAACGGCGTCAATTGGGACCGTGTCTTCCGTTCGGCGACCAAACAGGGAGACTAGCCCTTGAATGACGCGGATTTTTTAGCACGGCGACTTGCGACCCTGCGCCAGGCCGGACAGTTTCGGGAACTACCACTCCGGCAATGTGGCGTAGACTTCTGGTCCAACGATTACCTGGGCTTCAGCCGGTTGCTGAAACCGGATAGCGAGGAAGAGATTATCGCACCGGGTAGTCGGTTGATCTCCGGTAATCACCCCAGTATCAACGAACTCGAAGCCCGGATTGCAGCCTTTCACGGCTATCCGGCTGGCCTGCTGTTTGGTAGTGGCTACACCGCCAATCTGGGCCTGCTCAGCTCTTTGGCCGGGCGAACGGATACTATCGTTTATGACGAGTTAATCCACGCCAGCCTGCGTGATGGCATACGGCTCAGTGGGGCGGCGGCGCGCAGGTTTAAACACAATCACGTAGAGGAGGCGCATGATATGCTCGCTCGGGCCAAACCAGGCGGACAGGTCTTTCTGGTTACGGAAGGACGATTCAGCATGGATGGCGATACCGCTCCCCTTCCGGAATTAGCCGAAATCTGTAGGGAGACCGGCGCGCATATGATTGTAGACGAGGCACACTCAATTGGGCTGGAGGGAGTTAAGGGATCGGGGCTTGTCGCTGCATGCGGTTTGCAAGAACGGGTATTCGCTAGTGTGATGACCTACGGTAAGGCACCGGGCTTTCACGGGGCGGCGGTACTGGGAAGCACCAGTCTGCGCGACTACCTCATCAACTTCTGCCGCCCATTCATTTTCTCTACCGGCCCACGCCCCGGTCAGATTACCGGAATACGTCAGGTTTACAACCTGCTGGATAACCGGCAGACCGAGGCTTACCAGCAATTAAGACACGTGGTAGAGGTATACCGGCAGTCTGTTTCGAAGCTGTTCCCTGTCACGGACGGTCCGATACAGCTTCTGGCGGTTCCCGGCAACGATGAAGTGATGGAGATGGAGGACTGGTTAGTAAGCGAAGGCTTTCTGGTCAAGGCGATTCGCTCCCCTTCCGTGCCGCAGGGAACGGAACGCTTGCGAATCTGTCTGCACGCTTTCAATACGCCGGCCGAAGTGAAGCGCTTAGTCCGTTTACTCACCGAAGGACGTAAGAAATGGCAATGACCTGCGGCATTGCCGGTTACGGAGCCGTTTCTGCGGCCGGAACGGATAGCAACTCGGCAGTAGAAGCTTACCGTAACGGAAAACCCTGCTGGCAAGTGAACGAGGCCACCGGCTTACCGGTCTTTGCGGTCGATACCGCCGCGCTATCGCCTGCGGTGATCGACTATGCTAGCCAGCGCGACACGGATCGTGCCGGCGAATTAGCCCTGGCCGCCGCCCTCCAGGCCGTTGACCGCGCCGGGTGGCGGGGCAAAGACTTCAGCATCTTGGTCGGCTGCAGTCGCGGCCCCACTGGCGCGTGGGAAGCCACCTATGATCGCTTTCGGGATAGCGGCAAACCACCCGTTCGCACTTCTCCCCGTACCACATTGGGCAGCTTGGCTTTCCTTTTGGCGGATTACTTCGGAACCACGGAATTATCGACGGGTATGAGTGTAACCTGTTCCAGCGGCAGCCACGCGATACTGCACTGCATGGCGCTGCTGACGGCAGGGCTAACGGATCGGGTTCTGGTAGGGGGAACGGAAGCAGCACTGACCCCCTTTACCCTTCGGCAAATGCAGGCCCTGCGGGTCTACGCCGAACCGGCAGCTCAGGGCACGCTCCCCTGTCGGCCTCTATCGGGGGAAGCCACCGGGATGGCCCTTGGAGAGGGAGCAGCGTTTCTCGCACTGGAAAAGTCGGATAGCAATCTCCCTCTTCGTATTGACGGAATCGGATTCGCCCGCGAGCAATCCCTTAGTTCTACTGGCATAACCCCCGACGGCCAAGCCCTGCAGGCGGCCATGCGCGATGCGATACATGGGGGGTTAGGTATGCCGGATACCATTCTGCTACACGCTCCCGGCACCCGCAAGGGAGATGCCGCGGAACGGACTGCGATCGAAACCGTCTTTGGGGACAAATCACCCCTACTAACGTCCATGAAATGGGCCACCGGCCACACCTTCGGCGCCAGTGGTCCGTTAGCCCTGGTCGCCGGACTACAGATGTTAGAGGCAGGGGAAGTATGGCTTCCTCCCTACCTCCCGATTCGTGATCAGGCAGCCACGCCCCACCGTATCCTGGTCAATGCAACGGGCTTCGGGGGCAACGCGGTCAGCATAAGGATCGGTCGCGGGGAGTGAGTGTTAGCGCGAAAGAGCTTCCTTTACGATGAGCACACCACGCATCACTTTGTAGTGACCCGGAACCGTGCAAACGTATTCGTACACGCCAGGTCGGGTCGGTGCCGTGAAGTATATGGTATCCTCCGTTTCGGGGGCTACGAGTTCGGTATGAACCAATACCTGGTCAATATCCGGAACGTAGTTCTTTGCCGCACCACTCAGGCCCAGCTCAAGGGCGGCCTCCCCTACCCGATCACCCATTTTGCCGCTAGTGAGCACGAAGTTATGCTCCATATCATCGGGGTTCTGGAAGGTAAATTTAATACGGGCGCCGGCGGTGGTGTTCAGTACCTGCTGCTTGAATTTCATCCCCAGGGCTGATTCCAGCAGGATCTCCTGATCGAACGATCCGTTCCAGTCCCCGGGCATGTCGGTCGGGCGTTTGGCGGACCCCGCATCGGCGGTGATGTCACCGGCAACACCGCTACCCTGCCCACCACCGGGAATGGCATTCAGGGTGTAGTAACCGAAGTTGTGAAGCAAGCGCTCGCCGTTGAAGCCGGTCAGGTCTCCGAGCTTGATCTCATAAATGTAACCGGGGCGTAGTTCGTTTAGCGTGATGCGCACCGTCTTCTGGTCTGACTGCAGCTCGGCGGAGACGACGGAATTCTCCTTTAGATCAACCACGGGGCTACCATAATTATGGTGGTATATGTAGGTGAAGTTCTGTACCGCAAAGCGTTCCGGTGTGACACTGGCCGCGTCCACCGGCTTCGTGAATTCAATATCGAAACCGTCTTCGGTAGCGCGTACCGTGTACATTTCAAAGGGGGTTTTGCCGGTCCATTGCAGCTTTTCCAGCGCGAACTCCTCGCCGCCCGTAGCGGCCCACCCACGGGCCGTCTGTCCGGCGTAAAGGGCGTTGTCCGGGCCATACTCCAGACGCAGTAAACCCGAGCTGAAGCCTTCGCGGAAGGGGAAAACCACCCCCTGGTAATTTCCGTCCACTTTTTCCATTGCTACGCGCATGATCTTGCTCTGCCCCTGGTCGCTGACCAGCATCTGATCGGTGAAGGGGCCGAAGGCGCCGGCGGTACGATCCGTGATGATAGCAGCGGTCGAAATGCCCAGAATCCCGTGCGGGAACCAAACCGCGGGCAGCTTTACGTTCCCCAGTTCCTGCCGGGCCCGGTACATGGTCTGAAAATCATCATTCAGCTGATCTTCCGCCAGGTCGACCGTTGAACCGTCTTCGTCGGCCCAGCCCAGACTGGCGGGGTGTCCGGCAAAGTCGCCTTCCTCCAAATGCGTGATTCTTCCGGAACCGATCCAGTCACCCTGGTTTTCCGCCACGAAGATGTCTCCCTCGGCATTGGTTCCAAATCCGGCCGGACTACGCATCCCCGCCGCAAAGGGTATCAGGTTGTCATCACCCGGCAGATACCGCATCATCCAGCCGCGGAAGGGCGACTTACTAACGCCCCTGCCTTCCCATCCGACATTCCGCGTAGTCAGAAAGCTACCATCGGGCAGGAACATCGGACCGTAATGATACTCGTGGTAGTTCCCCGTCAGAGGCATATCGAAGACCGTCTCGTAAACGTCGGCCGTTCCGTCTCCGTCTTTGTCAAGCAACTTTGTTACTTCGCCGCGCTGAGCGATATAGATCGATCCATCGTGGACGCTGAGGCCGAGCGGCTCGTGTAATCCTCTGGCGAAAAGGCTATAGCCGGGCTCCGCTTCACCCGGATTGTCTATGATCCATACCTCACCACGCCGGGTCGTGACGGCTAGCGCGCCGTCGTCCATAAAATCCATGCCCCCGATCTCTAAAGCTATCTCCTCGGGAATATCGACCTGCGTGATCTTGTAGAAGTCGTTCTCTTCCTGTGCGGCCAGGGGAAGTGTATTCAATAGCGCCAGGAGGTAGATGGATAGTCGCAACATGATCGAATAATTTTTATAGGGAAGAAAGGAGTAGTGCTACTTACCAGGTAATGGAGTAAGTCAGGTGTTCCCCCGGCGGGAGTTCGGCCACCAGCCGCTTGGTACCTTCTCCGTTCAGCAGGCGAAGGCCGCCAGATGCCAGTTCAAGTACCTGGATGTTGAGGCCTGGATTCACGGTTTCGAATACTCCGGGGGCGGTTTCCCGGATGTCGGAGGCTGCGGCGATGTTTGTCAGGAGCGTTTCCCCTTCCGCATTGGTCAGCGTGCGCTCCAGGCCGCTATCGGTCGGTATGAAGCGATCGGAGACTTGCCCGTTGTTACCTACGTCGAAGAAAAAAGTTGGCCGGCCATCGCCATCGAGTTCGTAGCGGCGGTGCCGAAGATCGGTGCTTTCTTCGGGCCAACTCCCACCATCACCCGTCCACTGGGGTCGTCCGTCGAAGGCCACCGCCGGGCCGAGGGCGCGTACCACCTGCGGCTCCCCGCGACCTTCCCACATTTCGCTGACGTCTACAAAGGGTCCCCGCCATACTTGCAGCAGCGATCCGTTTTGCAGATCGTAGCTGTAGTGTGGACCATCCGCTTCCCCGACGTTGATCACGTGGGTACGTTTCTGGGTATAATCGTAGACCCGGGCCATAGGGAAGTTCAGGAAACTACGCAGCAAGTAGGGACGGTCGTCGGTTTCCACCGGGGTGGCTTCCGCGCTGCGTGGCGTCGCCATAGCTTGCCCTTCCGGCATGTCGTTGAAGCTGCGTCGCTCTTCTTCCCCGTAGGCGTACTTGAGTAGCAAGTGATTCCAGTTGGTTTGCTGGTAGTGATCCAGCCTAACCTCGTGCGTCCCTTCCGACAGGTTCACGGTACCCTCGTTCTCGATTCCTTCGGTATCGGGCCCCAGGCCGACCACTTCCTCCCCGTCAATAAATAGGGCCGAGTGCGTCGAAGACCGGAGAAAAAAGGTGTAGGGGCCGGCCTTTGGAACATCCAGATCGGCCTCGAAACGGATAGCGTAATCGCGATTCTCATCCCGTATAGCGCCCAGATCAAACCGGGATATGTACCCTTCCTTCGCGGGGGTTTGGGAATCGTAGGCATCATAGGTTGCCGGGCTTCCATCTACGTCGTAGTAGGCGTAATGGATCAATGGCAAATTGAGGTCCACCTCGCCGTCACTGGTCATCGAAGAGGCCTTGCCGGCCTGTGAAGAAGTACTGAAACCGGTAACCGCCACTTCACCGGCGGTGACTTCCAGCGTCAGGGGGCCCGCCGATGCCCCACCGGAAAGGGGTTGCTGATAATACACCAAATTGCCATTCAGGTAAGTGGCCACCAGCAGTGCCGGGGTCGATGCCGTAGCGGGCAGGTAGGCCAATTCCAGGTTTTGCCAGACATCCGGTCGGATATCTACTGAACTTCGCATGAACGCAGCGGAGTCCAGCTCGAGAGAAGGCAGATAGAGCGTATGGGCACCGCCTATCTTCAGTTTACCTTCCCCACCCTCGGATAAACGAAAATTGAAGGCGAGCGTGAGCGCGTCGTGATCGGGAAGAAGTTCCAGGGTGGCGGGTGCAGCGGCGGACAGTGTTCCGTCCGATTCGGTCCAGCCGTCGGAGGCACTTGGCTGCATCACTTCAAGTCCGGAGGACTGGTAACGTTCTTCGGAGTTAACTTGCTGCACTTCCAGTGGGTCCCGGTTACAGGCCAGGGTGAGGGTCAGCGTCAGCAAAAAGAGACATCGTAGCATGGTGACAAGGTAACCGATTGCCCGCGATTTGTGTAATGACCCTGCCTGCTATTATCGGTGGGCCTTCGTAAATTACCCGTCATAACTCTTCGATCATGCACCGTCGCCAAGCCATCAAACTAACCACCGCCGCCCTGGGAATGAGCCATCTGGCTTCGGCCTCCCCCACTCAGGCTCCACCATCCTGGGGAGTGGCCGCCTTTAATCTCGCCTTCGCTCCCCACGGGGGCATGTTCTCCGGCCACGCGGGTGAGGATATCCTCGATCAGATTCGCTGGGCCGCGGATCAGGGCTTCCACGCGTGGGAAGACAACGGCATGCCCAACCGCGATCCGGCGGAACAGACCAGGATCGGAGAACTCCTGACCGAGCTGGATATGCAGATGGGGGTATTCGTGGCCAACAAAATCAACTGGCGCGAACCCACTCTGACCAATGGCGCCGGTGAGCACCGGGATGCCTTCCTGGCCGATATCAAAAACGCCGTCGAGGTGGCCAAGCGCTGTAACGCCAAGTGGATGACCGTCGTGCCGGGCTTCGTTCAGATGCGCCTGGAACCCTTTTATCAGATGGCCAACGTAGTCGAAACGCTCAAGCAAGGGGCTGCCCTATTGGAACCTCACGGTATGGTCATGGTGTTGGAGCCGCTGAATTACCGGGATCATCCGGGACTGTTCCTCACCAAAGCCGCACAGGGTTTCGCTATTTGCCAGGCGGTAGGTAGTCCTTCCTGCAAGATCCTCTTCGATATTTACCACCAGCAAATTCAGGAGGGTAATTTAATCCCGAATATCGATGCTGCCTGGGAGGAAATAGCCTACTTCCAAATTGGCGATAACCCCGGCCGCAAGGAACCTACCACCGGCGAGATCAACTACGAAAAGGTATTGTCCCACATCCATTCCAAAGGGTTCAGCGGCGTGTACGGCATGGAGCACGGCAAAAGCTTGGAGGGCAAGGAGGGTGAACAAGCCGTGATCGACGCTTATCGGCGTGTGGATGTTGCCGGATAATCCCTTCTCTAATGAATTTGTCGCTGCCTGCAAAGCTTTCCGTCATATCCATATCTCTCTTTCTCCTGATCTGCTGTACCGATTCGAGATCAGAACAATCGGGAACAACGCCAGACGAGGTCATTACGCAGCCCGACACATTCCCGGCAGGACGACGCAATTCAGCAGGGGGAATCGAGTGGGCAATTAAGCGATACGAGCGAGTCCTGGAGATGGACGCCTCCGGCACATTAACTTGCGATACACAGACACACAACTGCGGGTCTCAGCTCCCGGCAAAGATCCACATTTGTAGAGCGGATGGAGATATCATCCGGATACATCACGCGATCGATCCGGCTAGCGGGCTATCAGCTACGGAAACCTACTTTTATGACGGCTCCAGCGCATACCTTGCCGAAACGACCCGACGGGTTGTCAACGGCGAAGCGAAGATGGACAGTCTGGAGGTACGGCAGGAACGCCGTTACTTCGAATCGGGAAATCTTCTCAACCGGGTGTACCGCACATTTACCTATCACCCGAAAGAGGCAGCACCGACTGAAGAACAAGTTCCTTTCCGACCCACCGGTGAGGGGGCCACGGAGGTGTTAGGAAGCGATAAACTTTTGGCTATCGCGCAAGGTGGCGCTTACGTTTGTGAAGGGCAGTAGATGTTATTCACCGTACCAGTCCTCGAGTCTGACCTCGATGTCTTCATTTCCCGCGTTCACTATTCGGCCAAATTCTTCCACGTCACTTTTGGTTTCATCCTGGTTGCGGTAGTGGTACGGGTAGACTACATCCGGGGCAAAGGCCAGTACGGATTCCGCCGCCTGATTTATATCCATGGTGTACGGCAAATTCATACACACGAAGGCGACATTGATGTCTTCTAGGTTTCGCATGGCGGGCACGCCCTCGGTGTCTCCACTGATGTAGTACCGCTCGGAGCCGAAGTCAAGTACGTATCCGTTAAAATCGCCTTCGGGGTGAAAATTCTCTTTGGGTGGGGGATTATAGGCGGGAACAGCCTCCACGTCCACGTCGTCCCAGGTATAGTTTTCGCCGTTGGCCAGCGAATGCATTTCCGCAAAGGAGGTGTCCTGCAAAGCATCCATGACCGCCTGGGGGGCTACCAGCGTGGCCTTTGTCAGATCGATACCACTCAGGGTTTCCGGATCGAGGTGATCACCGTGGGTGTGGGTGATGAGTACCAGATCGGGCGCACCGTATGACGTATAGCGCTCCGAGCCCCCGTGGGGGTCAATGAAGATGGTACGTTCGCCCTGGGTCAGCACGATGGATCCATGGTAAATGGGGTGAACCTCCACGTCAGTGGACTCCTCTTCGGCGGTGGCTTCCGTCGTGTCCTCCGTTGGCTCGGTCGTATCGGTGGTTGCCCCGTCACCGCAGGCGGTTAAACAGAATAATACCAGGGTGTAAAGGAATATGTGTCTCATTAGCTGTTATGGTAAGTTTCAGGTACAACCGCGGATGTACGTAGCGGTTGATTATCGCCCCGGCACATCTTCACATTTAGCGATTCATGCAGCACCCGGTTTGGGTCATCCTGGCCACGGTCTTACTTTTCGCCAGCTCCCCGGCGTCGGCCCAATTCCACCTGTTTAACGGAGTGGCCTTTGAACACGAGGTAACCCCGAACTGGGGATATCAATTTGAGACGGAGCACCGTCAAATCGTGAATACGGGATCGGAAAATCGCGTCCTGTTTACCGGTGCCATCAACCGGCAACTCGGTAAGCTCGTCAGTGTAACGCCGGGTGTTCGGGTGACGCCATACTACGGGGAAGGACCTACGGAAGTGAGGTTGTTCACCGATTTCTATATGAATTTCTCGCCAAACGACGGACCGTTTACCCTGGAGGGAAGACTGCGGTCACAGTACGAATTCGAGTTGACCGACGAGGCTAGTTCGGCGGAAATAGCCATTCGTCCCCGCATCGGGCTGGCCTATTCCGCCGGCCGTGCCTTTGACCTGGTCGGTGAAGTGGAAACCCGGTATCGATTCGACAACGTCGACGCCATCGTTCAGTACCGCTACACGTTCGGCGTGAGCGTAGCGTTGTCTACGCGGGTCAGCGTCGAATCGTTCATTCGACTGGAATCCGATCAACTACCAGAGGACAATTTCATAGTCGGCAGCGTCATGGTGACTTACGTTCTCCCCGATGAGCGCGACCGCGACTGGGCGTATCGTCGTCCATTCGGTAGAAGCCTGCTCTGGTAATCCAGCGGTAGAAGCTACATGCCGGGAACGATCATCACCGCGTTTTGCATCAGTCTGCTTGGCCCCCGCCAGAACATCCGGTAGTGCGGATTATCGAGCAGATAGACCACCTGACCCTGCCCGATCTGACGCACACCCGCCCAGGTGTTGCCCGCCAGCCGGTCGGTAGCCTCCACAGGCGCATAGCCGGCAGCCAGGATCTGCGTTGAGTCGGCGGAATACCGACCTACGCTCTGTAACCCGGCATCGGCCCGTAAGGAGTTGCTGCCAAACTTAAGGGTGTACACGTCCGGCTGCATCCCGAACGCTAAGGGATGGGTAGTATCCAGCAAAGCGCGCAGGGCGGTTCCGGGAATGTATTTCTGGCCGTAGTAATCCGTGCGCTCCGCGTAGGTAAGCAGGCTGGCCGCCTCGGAGGTATCGCGGTCGCTCTGGTTAATTTGCTGCTCCGTAAAGGCATTTTCCGCGGTGAAGAATTCGGCTGCTTCGCCTACCGTAACCAGGGTGCCCCCGGCCCGGATCCAACCCATCAGTACCTCTCGCTGCTCCTTGTCGAACACCTCCCCGAGGTTATTGGCATCCGGCAGGATGAGTACGTCGTAATCAAACAGGTCGGCGTATCCGTAGCGCTGTCCGAATTTAGGTAAGGAGGTTTGCCGTAGTACGGAGGTGCGGATGCGCGTTACGGGGAGTTGGGTTTCCCAGTCGAAGAGAAAATAGATCTGCCCGCTGGTGTACGTATCGAAGGGTTCGTCCACCAGCATCGCTACTTGCGGCTCCCGTAGGGGGAAGTTACGGGTGCTGGCCAGGTCATTTCCGTCCCGCATGCGCCCGGTAGTGAAGCGCTCGACACGCAGGCCGTTGTCCTCGGCCACCTGCTGCATCAGGGCCGGTAGTTCGGCCTCGCTTTCCAGATTTCGGCCGCGCAGAACGATCAGGCTGCCGGCGGAGAAGGTTTGACCAGCATCCGTGGTGAATGGCTCGAGTGCCGCCCGGACCCGGATCCCTTCCT
>JBASAV010000469.1:0-5400 GCA_049650785.1 Lewinella sp.
GTGGGGCGCCGCGCTGGGCGAAATGATCGGCTCCGATCGCTTCAAGTTGCTGTACGATATATACCATATGCAGATCATGGAAGGGGATGTAATTGCCACCATCCGGAAGTACCACCCCTATATAGGCCACTACCACACCGGGGGCGTACCCGGTCGCCACGAAATCAACGATACCCAGGAGCTCAACTACCCGGCGATCGTACGGGCGATCCACGAGACGGGCTTCGACGGCTACATCGCCCAGGAATTCGTTCCGTCCTACGAGGATAAAATCAAAGCCCTGGAGGAAGGGCTGCGCATCTGTGAAGTATGAGTAAACGGCCACCCTATCAGTGGCTGGCGGACATAGGCAGTGTAGTCCTGGTCGCCTTCGTAGTTGCGGCCTATCGCTTCTTTCCCCAGAGCACGCCTTCGTGGACTTTCACCCTCGCCTCCATACTGTCCATCGTAGTACTGGTCGCGGTGGTCACGGAACTCTATCTGATGTACCGAGATTATCGCGCAGGATACTTCTACCCGATGCGCAACGCCAGTTTGTTTGTATTACTGCTAAGCGTCATCGGTATCCCCGCTTATCTACTGTACGCCTGGGTAACGGGTATGTACCTCGGTCCGGCAACGCTACTTCTGATCCCTGTCTTCCTGACGCTGGTCACCCGGAATCTTTTTCGGGTCCGGCTGGACGGTTTATCGCTCCGGGCTAAGACCGGCTTTCGATCTCCCCGTGAGGTGCCCCTTTTCAATATCGCGGAGGTCATTTTCCAGGACGACAAAATTACCGTTCGCCCTGACGGTCACCCCCCAATCCACCTGCTGCGCGTGTTTTTCTTTCCCTCGCACTGGCACGCTATCCGTACGCGCCTTACTACGATCCGGGGGTCAGATTCGCGTCGGCCCGTCGAATAACGGCAAGAAACAAGCCCAGGGTGGCGCATACTAGCAGTCCGATGATCAGCCATGCCCACCAGGGCAGTTGGTCATCCGCTTCCGGCGACCATACGGGGCCGGATGCTCCGTAGAGCGTCAAAGCCGACCAATAGTAGGGGTGGGCATATTCACCCAGGTCCCGTACGTCCTTTTGGGCTGCATTGAGCGCTTCAAGCCGACTTTCTCCCTTTACCAGACGCCGGTAGAATTCCACCACCAGATCCTTTGTTGCCGCGTCATCTACCTGCCAAAGCGTGGTCAGTGTACTCCGGGCACCGGCTGCCGCGAAGGCACTGGCCAAACTCATCGTCGTCTCTCCGATGGCCAGTTTGCCGAGGGCGGTCTCACAGGCCGACAGCACCGTCAGTTCGTTGTCAATGGGTAAGCCGTAGAGATCGTTGAAGTAGAGCAGCTCCTCCTTCTGCAGACTATCACCGGTCTGGGAGAAAGCTACAAAACTCAGATTGGGGTCAAGGGCATCCACCGAACCATGGCTGGATATATGCAGGATGCGCCCTGCACCTACGCTGGCCAGAAATTGCGCTCGGTCCGCTTCCCGGTCGAAGTACGTGAGCGACCGTTCAACAAGTTTGGCAATCGCCTCTACCTCGTCTTTACTGTGTAATAAGGGGGTGAGTGAAGCATTGGAACGCAGCAAGTTCCGGGCGCCCCGATGGGCTATCTGGTCACCATCGGTCCCGGAAAAGGAGGGGGCAAAGGCCACTACCTCCTGTGCATACTCCCGATCGGCCGGCTTACTGACCTGCAGCAAATAGGCGGCACTGTAGGCGTGGGTTATGTCGGCGGCTGCATGTAAGTAGGGCAATTGTTTGTAATCCAGCGGCAGGGAAGCCTCCCCGAGGGGTAAGGCGGCAAAGGGCAGGTAATTCAACACGCCATCGGGCACGATACACAGGCGTGGTCGGGGGGCGCCGGCGCGCAGGTTTAATGCTTCCCGGAAAATGGTAGGCAACAGTTGCTCCGCCAGTTCCATTCCACCCTCCAGGTACGCCCGATCAAGTTGTATTTGCCGGTCTTGACCCGCCATGGACTTCCGGCGGTAGCTGCTTGCCTCGATCGCTATACGCCATTGCTCCACCCGTTCATTAAGGGTCGTATCCGCCGGGATCGATTCTACCTGTATCCCACCATCCGGACCGAGCAGGAAGACAACGCTGCCTTCCGGGGATAAATGATATTGAAGTAAATGACCGTTCTGCGTTTGCAGAAAAGAGAACAATTCGTCCCGGTCAATACTGAAGTCGGGTGGCACTGGCGCCTGGTCCGGAGCTTGTAGGCGGTCCATTTTTATTCGGGCGGCCGCGAGCTCTTCGCTGCGTCCATCCGCACCCAGGCTTACTTCCCGCTCCATTTTGGATATATCCTCCTGCAGGTTCCGCACCGCACTCGGTATCCGGTTGAAGTCGCGCTGCATCGAGGCCAGCAACGAATAGGCCCGGGCCCGTTCGCTCAGCCGAAACGCCTCCCATAAATCTTCCTCGTGTTGCTCTTCCCGATACTGATCCAGTAACAACGCGATAGCCCGGTCGTAAAAGCGTCGGGAATCCTGACTGAGAAAGCCCCGGCTCTCGCTATCCTGTACCTGCTGCCGCAGCCGGTCCTGTAGTTGAAAAAGCCGTTGGTAATCAGCTAGTGCCCGATCGGGTTGGTCGAGTTGGGTAAAGGCGGCCGCCCGGTGGCCAAGCATGTCGATTACCGGCACGATTTCGGCGGCGAGAAAGTCTACGGAATCCAGTGGTAGGCTGTCGATACGACCATTGGTGAGGTAGGCGAGGCGCTCGTTGAGCAGACCGAGGGCGGCCTCCGCATCCCCCCAGCCAAGCAATATGGCGGGCACCTTTTCACTACCGTAGTAATACTTGAGTCCGTCGCCGGCCTCCAGGTGTTGGTAGGCGAGGCGGTTATAGGCTTCCATTTCCGCTCGGTTCCCTTCCCCACCGTAGTATTCCGCCAGATTGAGGTATATGATTCCTAGCATCAACGAGTTCTCCGTAGGGAGAGCGTAACGTTCCGCCCGGAGTAGATTTTGGTGACTCGCCGCCAGCTGGTTCATTTCCCGCTGCACGATAGCTAGCATATTGTAGGCCTCGGCTAGTTCCGGTTCTCTACCCAACTCGACCGCGCATTTCAGTGCCTTCTCGGCATTCTCCAGCGCTGGCGATAATTCATTGAGCCGCAACAGCATGTCAGCGGCCAGGTAGTAAGTATGCAATGCATCATAGTCATCAACCTGCATATCCTCCAACAGCGATACCGCTCGCAGACTCGAACTGTAGCCCAATCGATAATTGCGGGAGGCCTTGGCAAACTTGCCCAACTCGTTCAGATTGCGTAGCCAGTTCAGGGTATCGGGCGCGGGGCTGTTTTCGTAGACGGTATTAGCCTCCCGGAGCAAAACGATGGCGGTATCCGGACGGCCCAGCCAGTTCATTACGGCAGCCAGGTTGGTCCGGCTATGCGCGCGATCGTGGTGGGATGGTGGAAATATGCGGTCCCGCACCTTGATTGCCTGGCGGTAGTAGACGGCCGCGAGGCTATCCTCTTCGGCGTAATAGGCGGCTACCCCCATTTTGTGGTAGGCCAGACCGGTAAGGCTGTCCACGATTGGAACACCTTCCGAATCCTCGGTCGCCCGTTTAAGGTACTCGATTGTTTTATCCGTATTGCCTTTCGCTTGCCAAGCCATACCCGCCCGGTAGAGCTCATCCCGATCGCGGGTAGCAGCCAGGCGGGTTTCCGCCAACTGATGCTCGCCCTTGGCAATGAGCGCCTCAATCGGGATGTCCTGGGCGGCGAGCGTCCCAACAGTAACTACCGCGAAGAGAATGATGGCTTTAGGTAGCCGCCAACGGGGTTGCATAGTGTAAAACAGGTGGTGGAACAGCAAAAATATAAGGATTACCGACAACTCGACGGATCCCCCATCATTTCCCATCTTTGCCAGCCCGATAATCTATACATACTATACCGATGCAAGACCTCCAACAATCCATCGAAGCCGCCTGGGACAACCGCGAGCTACTCAAGGAAAAATCGACCCAGCAGGCGATCGAAGCCGTCATTGAATCCCTGGACAAAGGCAAACTCCGGGTAGCGGAGCCGGCAGCGGACGGCGAGTGGCAGGTCAACGATTGGGTCAAAAAAGCGGTGGTGCTCTACTTCCCCATCCGCCAGATGGAAACCATCGAGGTCGGCCCCTTCGAATTTCACGACAAGATGGAGCTGAAGCGCGACTACGCCGGTCAGGGTGTACGGGTGGTCCCCCACGCCGTGGCCCGCTACGGTGCCTACCTGGAAAAAGGCGTCATTTTGATGCCTAGCTACGTCAATATCGGTGCGTGGGTCGGCAGTGGTACCATGGTCGATACCTGGGCCACTGTCGGCAGCTGCGGTCAGATTGGTCGCAACGTTCACCTGAGCGGCGGCGTCGGTATCGGTGGTGTCCTAGAGCCTTTGCAGGCCACGCCCACCATCGTGGAAGACGACTGCTTCATCGGATCGCGGTCCATCATCGTAGAGGGGGTACGGGTCTGCAAGGAGGCCGTTCTAGGGGCTAACGTAGTGCTCACCCAGAGCACCCATATCATCGACGTCACCGGCGACGAACCCGTCACCCACCGCGGCATCGTACCGGAGCGGTCGGTGGTCATTCCCGGCACCTACACCAAATCCTTCCCCGCCGGCGACTACCAGGTGAGCTGCGCGCTCATCATCGGGAAGCGGAAGGAGAGTACGGATAAGAAGACGAGCTTGAACTCGGCTTTGCGGGAGCATGATGTGGCGGTTTAGATTTTTGATTGGCGAGTTTTGATTTTTGATTTGGCTGCCGCATGGCTTTGCTCGCCCGCGGCTCGTTCTCTCAACACGGATTGACGCGGATTCGCTTCGCTCGGGCACGGATTAGCTGCGCCGGTACTTCTAGGTTTCTCGCAGAACTGGGTGGGGCAAGGAGTACCTCCGCGAAACTCCGCGCCTCTGCGGTACCCCTCCGTCGCGAAGCGACCCCTTTGCTTCCCTCCGTGGCACCTCCGTGTTTAACACCTCTCACACTGTAGCCGGCAGAAGTCGGACGGGCGGTTCTCCACCCACGCTAGCCCGCGCCAGGGGAATTGTACCGTGGTACCTGTTCCGATAGTACTCCAACTAAAGAAAATTCATTTCCCTGCGCTCCGCCGCAAAAAAAACGGCTTACAGGACTACACCGGTACCGGCATACAATGAACTGAACCCGCCGGCTTCCGGTACATTAGTACTTCGTACTTGCACCTTCATACTTCGTACTTCCCACTTGCATCTTTCCTCCCTCAAGCTGACCCAATTCAAGAACTACGAGCGGCAGTCGCTGCGCTTCAGTCCGCGATTGAATTGCTTCGTCGGCTTCAATGGGGCGGGGAAGACGAATCTGCTGGAGGCCATCTACTACCTCTGCATGAGCAAGGGGTACGGCAGTGC
>JBASAV010000470.1:0-4403 GCA_049650785.1 Lewinella sp.
GCTGGGTCTACCGATCCCGATGGCGACCACCTGAGCTACCAGTGGTATCACTACCCTGAAGCCGGTAGTTACCTCTCCCCGATTGACGTGACTCCGGAAAACTCAGCTTCCGTCTGGGTGACCGCACCGAAAGTAGAGCGGGAAGAAATCGCCCACTTCATCCTGGAAGTTACCGATCACGGAACGCCGGCACTAACCAGCTATCGGCGGGTTATCGTGACAATCCAACCCCAATAAAGGTCTGGGGGCGGTGCGCTGCCCGCTGCATAGCTAAAGTTCTCCGTGTCGGAATAAGTGCTACACTATTGCTATAAGTGGTCCAAACCTCACGGCCCAACCTAGCTGAAAATCAACAAAAGCATAGGCTGGTTGGTCAAATCCGTTCTTTTGAATTACGTAAGTACTGGATTTATAGCGTGCCTGGCTTTGTGTTATACGGTTTAATGCGACAGCCTCCCAGGAAAACTTATTGCGGAAGGGTACTGCACGGTTACTTAACCCAACTCCCCCGCCCGCCGCGTCAAATCCGCAAAATCATCCAGGCTAACCTGCTCCGGTCGCCGCTGAAACAGCTCATCCTCCGCCATGACTTCCGCCGGGAAGATGGATTTGAGGCTGTTACGGAGCATCTTTCGCCGCTTCCCAAAGGCCGACTTGACCACGTGCTTGAACATGCCGTAGTGCTCGTCGGCGATCAGCGGCTGCTCCCGGCGGACCAGCCGGATCACGGCACTTTCCACTTTGGGGGGTGGGGCGAAGTTGCCCTTACTGACGTTCAGCAGCAGACTGGGTTCGTAGCGGGATTGCACCAGCACGCCGATCACGCCGTAGACCTTCGTGCCGTGGCCGACGATCACCCGGTCGGCTACCTCTTTCTGGAACATGCCGACCATCTCCGGGATGAGCTGATAGTTGTCCAGCAGCTTGATCAGGATCTGGCTGGAGATGTTGTAGGGGAAGTTGCCGACCAATCCGAAGGGACGGCCACCGAAGGTTTCTTGCAGGTTTAGACGTAAGAAGTCGCCCTCCAGGATGTCGTTTGAGAGTTGGGGATAGTGCGTATTGAGGTAGGTGACCATATCCCGGTCGGCCTCGGCTACTTTCAGGTTGAAGGCGTCGCTTCGCTCCAGCAGGTATTTGGTCAGCATGCCCTGTCCGGGACCGACTTCCAGGGCGTGGTCGTAGGTATCCGTCAGCGTGAGGGCCTCGGCGATCTGCCGGGCGTAGTGCTCGTTGGTAAGGAAGTGTTGACCGTAGGACTTCTTCGCGCGCATGGCGGCGAAGGTACGTCTTCCCCGAGGCTAGGACTCCAATACCCACCTAACATTACTTCTGCGCACCGCCGCAATGAACCTGTCCCGCGGGCGCCTCTATTAAGCAGTATGAAGGATATCTACTTTATTCCCTGTGATGGCCACGAGGGCTGTGTCTGGGTGGCAAGCCAGAACCGGCTTTACTTCTCCACGACAAAAAAGCTGGCTGACACCCGCGTCGACCTTTGCTACCTCGACTTCAGTCAGTTTGACCTGGCGCGCGATGGCGAATGGCGGGATCGGCTGGACAAAGACAAATTGAAGGAACTGAAAGCGGAAACCTGGATCCTGAATGCTAATATGGCCAACAGCCTGTGCCTGACCCAGGACGGACTGGCGCTGTTAGTAGCCGAACAGGGAAGTAAAAAGACCCGGGCGTGCATCTCCCGTATCGAGTTGGTTAATAAGGAGCGGACCGTGATCTTCGACCGGATCGGGGAAATGCCCCTCAACAGCCCGAATAAAGTGATCGAGAGCAAGGTAGGCCACATCATCATCAGCGATCCGGACTACGGCTTCCGGCAGGGCTTCCGGCCCCCGCCCGTATTGCCGACCCAACTGTATGTCCTTCCGAAAAACGGCCGCCCCTTCCTCTACCGGGGTGACCTGGAAATGCCGCACGGGCTGGCATTATCACCGGACGAGCGAACACTCTTCGTTACGGATACCAGCAACGATGGGGGCCACGACAACGTCGAGCTCAACCGCCGACACCGGGTATACGTCCTGGACTTCGATCCCGCCACCGGGAAGATCCTGGACAACCACCGGTATGCCTTTTCCACCGACAAGGGTGTACCCGACGGCACGGAGACGACCGAGGACGCCGTACTCGTGGGCGGCGGCGATGGCGTATACGTAGGCGATCTGAACGGACAATTGCAGGGTAAGATCAAACTGGAGCACACGGCCGTGAATCTCGCCGTCGTGGGCAATCACCTCTTCGTTACGGCGGATGAGGGGGTATACATTATTCTAAACTGGAAGGAGCAGGTTGCCTGAGCCGCTCCACCGCCAGCCAGGCCAGGAGGGAACTGCCGGTCTGCAGGCAGGCTTCGTCGACGTCGAAGGTGTCGGTATGCACCGGCGAGGGACTACCCACGCCCAGCCGGTAGAAACAAGCCGGAACGTGGTGGGTGTAAAAGGCAAAGTCTTCGCCCGTCATGCGGATCGGTAGATCTACGACCTTATCCTCCCCGAGTAGATCACGCGCGGCGGTCTGTGCCCAATTCGTAAGGGGCTCGTCGTTTTTCAGGAAGGGGTAGCCATGGGCGATGTTGAGCTCGGCAATTGCTCCCAGGGCGGTGGCGATGCCCTCGGCGGTACGGCGCAGGCGTTGGTGCATCTCTTTGCGCCAGTTTTCATCTAGGGTGCGTAAAGTTCCTTCCAGCCGCACGGCGTTGGGAATGACGTTGGTCGCCCCCCCTTCGCTTTCAATTTTTCCGAAGGTTAATACCACCGGCAGCGTAGGGTCGCTCTCGCGACTAACCAGTGCCTGCAGGGCGGAGATGACCTGGGCGGTCACCACGATGGGATCCACCGACTGGTGGGGCATGGCGCCGTGACCGCCGCGTCCCCGGATCGTGAGAAACAATTCATCCGTACTGGCCATGTAGATGCCCGGACGAAAGCCTACCGTGCCCGCCGGCAGGGGCGGGTGGACGTGCTGACCGAAGATGGCGGCCGGTGTGGGGTCCCGTAGAGCGCCGTCGCGGATCATCAAGGTGGCACCGCCCGGTAGCTTCTCCTCTCCGGGTTGAAAGAGTAGCCGCACCGTGCCGGCAAGCGAATCTTTTACCCCGGTCAGAATGCGGGCGGCACCTAGCAGGGAGGCCGTGTGGACATCGTGACCGCAGGCGTGCATGACGCCCGCACGGGTGGATTTATACGGTACGTCGTTCGCCTCCTGAATGGGTAGGGCATCCATGTCCGCACGTAGCGCGAGGGTGGGACCGTTGCCTCCCCTTATCTCGGCAACAAGACCGGTGCCCGCCACCCTCCGGTAGGGTATACCCATTTCCTGCAGTCGTCCGGCCACGTAGGCGACCGTTTCGTGCTCTTCGAAACTGAGCTCGGGGTGCGCGTGGAGGTGGCGGCGGTCGGCCAGGGTAGCGGGGGCGTTCTCTTCGGCCAGGCTTCGGACCCGGGTGCGTACTTTTTCAGACACGTAGATAGGGGTTGACTGATCCGGTAAACCTACGCAATACTGAACAAGCCTTACTGGGTATCGTCCGCCAGGTGGCCCTTGCGAAAGGTATTCACCGCTTCGTGCGCTCGTCTAGTGGGCTCGGGCAGCTTGTATCCCCGGCAGCAGTGGCGGGCGATAGCCAGGGCACTTTCCGGATCGGTGAGGTGGCCCGGGGAGATGTACACCGGATTGCTGCGTAAGCGAGAGCGGAGTGCATAGCCGAGTAGCTCTTCGCGATCCATAATCGGACTGACGGACCCGACTGCTTCCCCTACGGGAGCTATACGACCGGCCAGCACCTTCTTGGCACAACCCAGGGTAGGGGAGCCGGTCACCAGACCGAAGTGGGTGGCGATACCCATCCGCCGCGGGTGAGCGATACCGTGGCCGTCGACGATGGTGACGTCCGGCTTTCGAGACAGCTTGGACCATGCTTTCAGGAGGGTGGGGATTTCCCGAAACGACAATAGGCCCGGTATGTAGGGAAAGGTGACCGTCTCGGTGTGCAGGGCGGTTTCGACTACCTCCATCGTTTCGTAATCCAACACCACAATACCTGCGTAAAAGACATCGGAGTAGAGGTTGAAGGAAATGTCTGCCCCACCGATCAGCCGCATGGTACCGGGCGCTTCGCGGAGCTCAATCCGTTCCCGCAGCTTTCGCTGTAGATCGACCGCGTCCTGCGGGCTCAGTTGCCAGGAGTGCTCGAGCGGATCGGCCATAATAAACGGTTAGCGGAGACTGATTCGATTGATAGGGGAGCCGGGAACCAGCCGGTCGACGACCTCCTGGCCCTCCACTATTTCTCCAAAGATGGTGTACTTGCCGTCCAGGTGCGGGGTGGGGCGGTGGGTAATAAAAAATTGTACCCCCTCCGTGTCCTTGCCCGCGCTGGCCATGCC
>JBASAV010000471.1:0-1938 GCA_049650785.1 Lewinella sp.
ACGCCCCCTCCGCCCTCGAACGCGACCTGATGCTCGGCTACTTGCGCGATCTATACAGCATCTACCTGGAGGTAGGAACGGAAAGCGAAGGTCCCGCCAGGAGTGCCCCGCCGCCGCCGAAACGGGAAACTCCCGTAACGCCCCCGGAACCACCGAAGCCAACCACCCCACCTCCGGCACCGCCGAAGCCAAAGGAACCGGAAGTGCCCGCCACGAGACCGGAACCCGCCGCCCCCTCTACTCCCCCGGAATTACCCGATGCGCCGGTACCGCCACCAGCCGCACCCCCCGTAGCGGAACATACGGCCCGGATCGATCCGAAGTACGATGACCGGCCGGCCCCCAACCCACCAAAGCCGGCACCGACGACTAATAACAGCGCGGAGGTAGAAGCGCTGTTCCACGAAACGGACAATGGTAATGGCCTCGGTAACCGACTGGGCCGACAGCGGGTCGCCGATCTCACCCGTGCCCTAAGTATCAACAACCGGGTACTATTTGCCAATAAGCTCTTCAACGGCAACGAGGAACTCAACGACGCCCTGAAATCCCTTAACCTGAAAGGCAGCATGGCCAACGCAAAGCCCATGCTCGTTGATCTGGCTCAGCAACACCGCTGGTCGACGGAGGAACGCGAAGAAACCGCCCGCGAATTTATCGACTTAGTCCGTCGGCGGTATGCTTAAGAAGGTTAGCATAGTTGTCTTGATTACGGTGGTGGTGTTCCTGACTTACCTGCTTGGAAAGGCCTCCAAATCCAACGACCCGAATCTGGTGGAGGTCGGCCCCGTCATCGTATCCGATTCCGTACTCACGATCGCCTTCGGAAGCTGTAACCGGCAGGATCAAAGCCAGGCCTTCTGGGAAACCATCGCGGCTAACGAACCGGCGGCCTGGCTGTGGCTGGGGGATAATATCTATTCGGATACCGACGATCGCGAACGCATGGCCGCCGACTACGCCGAGCTCGAAGCCGCGCCGGAGTATCAAGCCTTCACCGAGCAGGTGCCGACCATCTACGGTACCTGGGACGATCATGACTACGGCAGCAACGATGCCGGCCGGGAATGGCCCTTTAAGGAGGAAGCCAAAACCCTGATGCTCGACTTCCTGAAGGTGCCCGCCAGCGCCGAAGTGCGGCAGCGGGAGGGTGTGTATCAATCTTACCTCATCGATAACGTGCGGGTGATTCTGCTGGACACCCGCTACTTCCGGGATGCCGTGGCACCGCCCGTAGAGCAGGGTCACCGCTACGGTCCGAACGAGGAAGGGGATATCCTAGGCGAATCGCAGTGGGCCTGGTTGCGGGACGAGTTGCAAAGCAGCGAGGCGGATGCCCACATAATAGTCAGCAGTATCCAGGTACTGCCGACCGACCACGGCTACGAAAAGTGGGCGTTGTTTCCCCGGTCCCGGGAAAGGCTGATGAACCTATTGGCCGAGCTCCGGCCCGCCCTCCCCCTCCTCATCAGCGGCGACCGCCACCTGGCGGAAGTAATGGTGGATTCCGTAGATGGCTACCCCGTTTACGAGGTCACCTCCAGCGGCTTAACGCACAGCTACGAAAGTGCGGAGGAGGCCAACGACAAGCGTATCAGTGACCTGATAACCGAAAAGAATTTCGGACTGCTGCACTTTATTCCCACCCAGGATGGCTTTCAACTACTGGCCGAAGTACGATCGGTCGCCGACAACGAATTGCTGGCCAGCCTGTCCCTTCCCGGTGGAAGTACGAACAATGCTACCCTGGCAGGGCTTGTCCATCCAAACGACACCATGCAACGTCAACTTAAGCCCTGCCCGGACTCGCCCAACTGCGTAAGTACCCAAAGCCTCCAGGAAAAGAAGAAGCGCGAGCCGATCCCGTTTACCGGTAGTGCGGCGGAGGTGAAGGCGAAACTGAAGAAGGTGATTGGGGATATGTCCCGCACGGAACTT
>JBASAV010000472.1:0-1731 GCA_049650785.1 Lewinella sp.
GACCAGTACGGTCTTGTCGGTGATGGCGGCTTCCAGGTCTTCCAGGCGAATCAGGCCGTTACGCTGCACGTCGAGGTAGGTCACTTTACCACCCATCTTTTCGACCTTGGCGCAAGCATCCAGTACGGCTTTGTGCTCGGTCTTAACGGTGATAATATGATCGCCTTTACGCTGATACATCTCGAAAACACCCTTGATGGCCAGGTTGTCCGACTCCGTAGCGCCGCTGGTAAAGATGATCTCGCGCTCGTCTACATTGACGAGGTCGGCAATCTGCTTCCGGGCGTTATCCACGGCCTGCTCGGCGGCCCAACCATAGGGGTGGTTGCGGCTGGCGGCATTGCCGGGAATTTCGTGGAAATAAGGGATCATCGCATCCACAACCCGGGGGTCGGTGGGGGTGGTCGCGTTGTTGTCGAGGTAAATGAGGCGCTGGCCCATAGGTATATTTTCTAAATCTTTATCAATTCGCTCCATGCTAACACCTAGCTAACAGATTGGTTGCCGCTATCTTCCGTGCTTTCCGGGAGGGTAAACAGCCGACGAATCCGATCGTCATCCCGCCGCTTGGGCGTCAGGCCACGGGCACTGCAATACTGCTGGTGGCGCGCTTCGGCCCGGTAGAAGGCAGATACGATATCTACGTCCGTCGCCGGATTGAATCCGTGCTCCCGGAGGACATCCAGCATGCGCCGGGCAATGACTAACTGCTGATCTTCGTGAAGACTGAAAATGGCAGAGCGGTACTGGCCGGTCCCCTTCCCCCGGTTGATCTCGAAGTTGTGCAGGGCAAAGAACTCAGCCAGGAGTTGTTCGCTCGGGAGGATGCGCGTATCGTACTGCACGGCGACAATCTCGGCGTGGCCGGTATCCTTGGCGCATACGTCCCGGTAACTGGGCTTGTCCGTGTGTCCACCGGCGAAGCCTACCTGGGTGGCGATCACGCCGGATAGCTGCCGGAGGTGATACTCCCGCCCCCAGAAACAGCCGCTGCCCAAAAGGAGGGTTTTCTTTCAGGCTTCCTTGGTGTCGAGGGAGCTGTGCTCGGCCTCGTACTTCTCCCGGGGAATGAACTTGATGGACAGGCTATTCACGCAATGGCGGGTATTCTTTTCCGTAAAGCGCTCGCCGTTGAAGACGTGGCCCAGGTGGCCGCCACAGTTATTACACAGAATTTCTACACGGCGTCCGTCGGCGTCTTTCACGTGCTGTACCGCATTGGGTACCTCATCGTCGAAGCTCGGCCAACCGCAGCCGCTGCTGAATTTATCGTGACTATCGTACAGGGGGGCTTCACACCGTCGGCATACAAATACGCCGTCCTGCTTGAAGTTATTATACTCACCGGTGAAGGGCATTTCGGTGCCTTTATTCGCGATGACGCGCTCTTCTTCCTTAGTGAGGGTGTTCCAGTTATCTTTCGTTTTCATGCCTTTAAAACGGATGGATGGGGGGTAGGGTTTTAGCTGCCGGGGTATGCCGGACCCTCGGAAGAGCCCTCCGCTACGCTGCGGCCGCATTCCGAGGTCCTTTGGAGTCAGACCGGAGGTCTTCCCCCCTTACCTCTACCGACCCGGTTCGATGATCGGGGAGTGGTGAGCCTACGCGGGTGTTCAAAAGCGCGGGTCGAGGTACTGTGTTACGAAGCAAGTAAATTCGGTAAAGAATTTACCTTTGGTGAAGAATTAGGAAGCGTCTCTTCGGAGTCAGCTATCCCGTGTACCTCCGGGC
>JBASAV010000473.1:0-2989 GCA_049650785.1 Lewinella sp.
CCGTAAATCTCATGGATTTCGTGGGGATCGGTGTAGTACTCGACCACGTCGTCCTCATGCTTGACACTGGCGGTCAGAATGGGTCGACCGAGCCCCTGGACGAGTGCCGCCACGATATTGTTATCGATGATCCGTACCCCGATCGTTTCCTTCCGGTTCTTCAGCACCTTGGGTGTGCGGTTGTTTGACTTGAGGATGAAGGTGAACGGGCCGGGCAGGTTATGCTTCATCACCCGGAAGATATCGTTGTTGATGGTCGCGGAGTACTCGGTAACCTGACTGATATCCTGACAAATGAAACTGAACATAGCCTTATCGGGGTCAATGCCCCGGATCTGTGCCACCCGTTCCACGGCATTTTTATTGGTTATGTCGCAACCGATGCCGTAGACGGTGTCGGTGGGGTAGATCAGTACGCCGCCCTCCTCGAGGATGTCGACCATTTGCTTGATGAGGCGAGACTGCGGGTTGTCGGGATTGATGGTTACTAACATATGCCGGGTTTTGGAAGTAATATACACAGGATCACCAATGGCGGTGCATCCACGCTGCTGTTCAATCCGAGACCGCTGGTACTTGTTCGCGTAGCCGGGCCACCTTCTCTATTCGGAGCTTATGCCGTGCGTGGTGCGCTGCCGTTTTTCCTCCCGCGTCTGCGCCCATATCCGCCGGTTGGCCGCCACCATTTCCGGGGTAACGTAACCCCGGTCGTGGTCGAGGTGAACGCAGATGGCCGAATACCGCACCTGTACCGGACGCAGGCCGGCGTGGAGCAAGCGCTCTCCGAACTCCCGGTCCTCCCCTCCGTATTTCATGCGGTTGTCAAATCCATTTGCCGCCAGGATGGCCGACTTCCAGGTACTCGCGTTGTGACCGTTCCAGGTCGGGCGGGTAGGGGTGAGCCGATTCAGTGCCTGGGCCAGCCAGGGTCTTCGGATGAGCTTTAAGTCCTTCAGGCTGGCGGGCTGACCGGCAGCGTGTAACCAGCCGGCGTTGAAACAGCGCTGGGCGCGGATGTCCCCTTGGGTGATCTTTTCACTCACTTGCCGCGCCAGCTTATAGTAGCCGCCCGAAAGAAAACTATTGGGTTGCCGGAGTTGAAGATGGGTCCCGACAAAGTCCCGCCGCAGGAGGCAATCCCCGTCGGTGAAGATGAGGTATTCACTCTGGCTGTCCAGAATGGCCCGGTTGAGGATCTCGGTTTTACGAAAGCCCGCGTCCTCGTGCCAGACGCGTCGCAGCGGGTAAGGCGACCGCTCCTGGGCAGTCCGGATGAGGTCTTCCGTCTCATGCCCCGACCCGTCATCGGCGATCACCACTTCAAAGTCGCGGCTTCGCTGAGCCTCCAGCGACCACAGGACTTTCCGCAGCCATTCGGGCTGATTGTAGGTGGACACGATAACGGTAGCGGCTGGCACGCGGTAAAAGTAAAATTTTGCCGAAGACTACGGACCGTTACGCCCGCTGTATGGCGGCCACCGGGTCCAGCCGGGCCGCTCGCCGTGCCGGATAGGTGCCGAAGACGACCCCGGCCAGTATCGCTACGGCACTGATAATGATTAGCGTCCGAAGGGTGAAAACCGCTTCGAATTCGCCGTCAATAAACTGCGAGATAATGGCGGCGGACGGTATAGCCAGTAAGGCACCCAGCAGCAGTCCGAAAAAGCAACCAATGCAGGAAATCGCTACGCTTTCGGCCAGGAACTGGAGTAGGATCCGACGCGGCGTGGCGCCCGTTGCCTTGCGGATACCTATCTCCGGTGTCCGGTTGGTGATCGACATGAGCAGTACGTTCATCAGGCCCAGGCCGCCCACCGCTACCGCGATGCCGATGAGTAAACCCATCACCACCCGAAAGAGCAGAAAGCCCTCCTCCAGGTCTTCGACGGTACTGATGTTAGCTTTTACCTCTACCGGCTCCGCGATCTGGGGGTATTGCTGGGCGAACCATTCCTCTATAAAGGTTTGCCCTGGCCGCACGTCCTCCAGCTCCTCAAAGTCGATGTAGGCCTTGGTGCTGTAGTCGGCCTGCGGAACTCTGCTCAGCACGCTTATGGGAAGCTCGGCCTCCAGGTAATACTCATTTTCCTGCGGTTCGCGCACACCTACTACCTCCATTTCCATTCCTTCGATCCAGATGGACCTGCCGAGGGCGGCCTGCGCCAGTTCGCCTTCCGCGGTCAGGCGTCGGGCCAGCGGACTGTTGACCGTTATCACCGGCGCGAAGTCGCGCTCATCCGATTTCGTCAGATCCCGCCCGATGACCACGGGGGGCACATCCCGCTCAATGGGCAACGACACCGCCGCGTACCGCATGCCCATCGGCTCGCCGGTATGCGGGTGAGCGACGGTGATATCGTTGGTGGCGTAAAGCTGAAAGGTCGCGGGGTAGGGCAGCTCGTCCAGCATAGCCCGCATAGTACCGGAGCTGATGTTGGCCAACTCGGTCATGGGCACACTCAGTCCGTCGAGCGTTTGCGTGGTGCGCTGGCTGACGTTTACCGTGTTTACCGACGATCGGTCGGCTATGCTGCGGCGGGCCAGGAGTTCGAGTCCGTCAATGATACTGAGCATGGTAACCAGCGCGGCGACGCCGACGATCATGCCCATCACCGAAAGCACGGTATGAAAAAAGTTGTTCCTTAAATTTTCAAAGGCTTCCGCAAAGGCTAGCCGCAGGGTGGTGAGCATGGCTGGGGTAGAGATTAAAGCGCATCGAAGTTAACTTCGCTGAATCGCCTGCACCGGATCCAGCCGGGCCGCCCGACGCGCTGGGTAGGTGCCGAAGACGATACCGGTTAGGACGGCCACCGCAAACACGATAATCAGCGTGCGAATAGTGTACACCGCGTGAAATTCCACCCCTAAAGTATAAGAAATGATGGCCGCGATGGCCAAGGCGGCCAAAGCTCCCAGTATCATGCCGATCAGGCTGCCCAGGGTGGAGATCGCTACACTCTCGGAGAGAAACTGGGTGAGAATACGCCGT
>JBASAV010000474.1:0-2310 GCA_049650785.1 Lewinella sp.
CGTTTATTCTCCACTCCCCGTACGGAGATGTGAAGTAGCGGGGCAATCTCTTTCGAACTCAGATCCATCCGGAGGTACGCCGCCAATCGCAAGTCCCCGGAGGTTAGTTCCGGATGCATCTGTCGGAGCCTTTTCAGATAGGCTTCGTGGACCTCGTTGAAGTGGGACTCGAAGATGGCCCAGTCTTCCTCATTGTTGAGATTCCGATCGATCAGGAGCAGCAATTTGTGCTGGCTCTTCGCTGGGCTCGAGGCGGCCGGCGTCTTGGACAGTTCCTCCTTGAGGTCCAGGAGCATCTCGTTTTTCTTTGCCAGGGTAAGCGTCGTATTGGCCAGCTCCCGGCTTTTGCGCTTATTCTCCGTTTCTAGTTGCTCGTTACGCGCCTCTATCCGCTGCCGTTGCAGTTGCCGGCTTTGGACAGCCTCCAGCCGTCGCGCCTGAAGTTCGAGCCGTCGGCGGTGCTGTTGGTACAAAAAGTACAGCAAGCCGGCCAGCAACAACAGGTATACAAAGTAGGCTAAGACCGTACGGTACCAGGGTGGCCGGATGGTGAACGGCAATGTCGCGGCGGCCCCAAGCCAGTCCGACTCTACCTCAAACCGGTAGTCTCCCTCCTCCAGGTTGGTGTAACTACGCTCTCCACGGGGAGACCAGTCCGACCATTCCTCGCTGAATCCGAGCAGGCGGTACCGGTAGCGCACCTCCCGATCGAGCACCGGCAGGGCATAAGTGAATTGTAGATCATTGTCGGCGTAGCTAACCGGCGTTGACGCTCCGTCATCCGCCGCTTCGATGTTGCCGGCAAACCGGAGAATCAGTTCCCGCTCGCCTACTGGCGCAGGTGGTGTGGCGGTGCTGTACAGCGCAAAGGATTCTTCCAGGCAAAGCAGATAGGTATGGTCATCGAGCGATGACAGGGCGGGAAAGCTACGCCGGAGGCTGACCGGATAGGCGGCTTGCTGATCCTCACCCCGGTAGGGGACCAATCGGTCACGCTCGACCCGGAACCACTCCCGGGTCCCCTCCCGCCCGGGCAGCAGGTAATCGCCGGGGGAAAGCAGCGTGCCGCGGAAGGTAGACAGGGTATCGAAGTGACCTTGCCGGTAGTGCCAGATCCCTTCGTCGGTCTGCACCAGCAGCGTATCCCCGAAGCGGGCCAGGATCGGACGGATAAGGTCTGGCTGCTCCAGGGTATCGACCGATAGGATGGATCGCAGATCCTCCGCCAATTCGATCTTGTAAGCGCCCCGGGAGCCATGTAGGGCCAGGAATTCCCGGTCGCCCGTCCGGGCCAGGTACCGCAATGGTGCCAGCAGCCCCTCCAGCCGCGTTTCGGAGGGTTCCGTCAGGCTGATGAGGCTTAATCCCGCGTAATTGGCCTGTAACAGGAGCGAACTGTCCGGCGTAACGAATAAACTCTGCCAGCCGCCCGAGCGGTTGGAAACAAGCCTGGCTTCGTTACCATTCACCAGGAACGTACCGTCGTTGTGGCCACACACTAGTCCGTAGGGAGACGCCCGCAATTCCCAAACCTGGCCGGCGGTACCGGGCACCAGGGTAAAATCGCCCCCCTCTTCATCCTGCCGAAACAGGCCCTGATTAGTCCCCACGTAGGTCTGGCCCCGGTAGCGCTGGGCGGCGTAGGTTGCCCCGATCGGCCGGGCACTGGAACGGTAGAAGAGCAGCGGTTCGCTGCGTACAATGAGGTTGATGCCGCGGTCCAGGCCGGCCCATAGATTCCCGTCGCGGTCTTCAAACAGGGACAGGACGGTATTATTACTGAGTCCGTTATTGAAACTGAGCTGATAACGTAGTTTGCCGCCGTGGTCGAAGACGAATACGCCACCCACGATCGTCCCCACCGCCACGCCACCACCCCGTAGAGCCAGCAGGCGATTGACCTGCTGTCCGGCCAGCAACCGGTTAGCTTCCACGGACCAGGGGGAGAACGTTTGATCCTGGTACCGCAGTAGTCCGTCGGTGGTTGCCACTAGGATTTCCGTTTCCGTGACGGCCAAGCCGGTGACGGGGGTACCGGGATCACTGTTCGGGAGTAAGCTGTTCTCCCCTCCCGATATTGTCCGGTTGATTCCCATCCCGGTGACCGGTATCCATACCGATCCCTGCCCCGCGTGTGCAAACATGAGGTCGCCCGGGGTTTCCACCTGAATTTCCGCTCCGTCGTACCAGTACAGGCGGGAGAAAGACTGAAATAAGACCGAGTTATCGGCCATCACCTCGATGTTCCAGATCTCCTCTCCCTGATCGGGCGGGGGTAAGGTGGCACTGAGCGATACGTAGCTGCCTACC
>JBASAV010000475.1:0-3826 GCA_049650785.1 Lewinella sp.
GAAGCGGATCCTGCCTCGCTTCACGTCCGGCCGGGCACCGGAGCGTGGGGGGCGTTTGTTGCTGATGATCATATAAGCTTGTTTGATTAAGTTTTTCGGCTTCCGCCACGAATTAAATCACACGGAAAATGCGGGTTGCAAGGCACCCCCCCATCCGGGGTGGACAATTTGATAATTGAGGTGGACAATGCCGTAGAATCCGCCCTGAAAAGCCCGCCGCCGCTGGATTTGGTGGAGGTTGGGGTACGCAGGTGTCTGAATCGTCCACCTGTCAAGGCAGCCCCGTTTATTCGAAAAATCTCCCCGCCGTTCGTCGCGGCAATACAGCGGAACGTATACGCTTCCCAACCGATCGTCCAAAAGGCCGGTGGTCTGGTTGCAGACCCGAAAAGCGGGCCCGTATTTCGGGGGCTAAAACATCTGAAAACCATGTCTACACCCGAAAATTTATCCCCCGACGAAGAACGCGCCATCGATAATCAGATCAGAGCAGCGCTGTTTGATGCGGAAAGAGGAAGTCATACGTATGTTTCCCCGGATGTCGAGCCGGAAATACTGGATCCCTATTTACGGTCGATTAGGGAAATCGAGGAACGGGCCGACGAGCCGCCCGTCTCGCTGAAAAGCCTGCTTCCCGAACTTGACCTGCCGGATCTGAGCCCGACGGCGGGGCAAGACGCGGCACGGGCGGCCGTAGACGATCTGCTACATAAGCTGTCCGCGGCCAATATTCACGTCGACGACTACCCATTCCACCTCACCGACCGCGAATACTACGACTGGTTGCGCGGCACCCTCCTTCACCAGGATGTCTACTTCCCCTACGGCGGCGGCTGGAACGTCCACTTTTCCTACGCGGAAATTGAGCCCGGGAGCCCGACGAATATGCTTTCCTGCCTCTCCATGTTCCTGACCGAACTCTTCCGGTTGGACGGTACGCTCGACTGCTGGCTGCTCCAAGGGGCGACCTACCGTGACATGGCAACCGTAGCCCCGCCCCGGCAGGGCCATTACTTACAGTGCTGGCGCGCGGGCTTCCGTCAGTTGGAACTGATCGATCTCACGCCACTACCTGCATTCGGAACGGAAGAAAACACGGCGTTTCTGGAATTCGAGATTGTCTACCGCGGCAAACTGGAAAACGGCGATCCCATTGAATACGCCGGCCCCGGCCGGGTAAGCCTGCGCTTCGTCGATCCGCACTGGGAAATCGTGGCGCTGCGCTTCCCGGGCTTTGCGCTGGCGGAAGAAACCACTCTACCGCGCCCGGAAGAACCGCAGTAACTCCTTGACGTAGTCCTCCGTCGTCTCCACGCTCAGTGTATCGGCTCCGCTCTTGCGGAAGGAATCGCTGAAGTAGTCCATATTCTCCTTGTACCAGTGGGCGTAGCGGTCACGGACCCGCTTGCTGTCGGTATCGATCCAGTGTACGCTGCCGCTCTCGGCGTCGCGGGCGCGCAGCAGGCCCACCTGCGGGAGCTCCCGTTCGCGGGGGTCGTAGAGGTGCAGCCCTACCAGATCGTGGCGGCGGGCGGCCAGGCGCAGGGAGCGTTCGTAGCCCGTGGCCAGGTAGTCGGACACCAGGAAGCAGATGCTCCGCTTCTTGACCATATTCGTGAAGTAATCCAGTGCCATGGCGATATCGGTACCGCTGCCCTGCGGGCGGGTATCCAGCAATTCGCGGATGATGCGGAGGATATGTCCCCTCCCCTTCTTGGGCGGCAGGAACTTCTCGATGCGGTCGCTGAACAGCAGCAGTCCCACCTTATCGTTGTTCTGCGCGGCACTAAAGGCGAGAACGGCGCAGATCTCCGTGATCAGCTCGTTCTTCGGTTGCTTGACGGTGCCGAAGAAACTGGACTTCGAGATATCCACCAGTAACATCACGGTCATCTCCCGCTCCTCCTCGAAGACCTTCACGTAGGGCTCGCCGGAGCGGGCCGTCACGTTCCAGTCGATGTTGCGCACGTCGTCGCCGTACTGGTAATTGCGCACTTCCGAAAACGACATACCCCGCCCCTTGAAGGCCGTCTGGTACTCCCCGGAGAAGAGCTGCTTGCTCAGTCCCTTCGTCTTGATCTCGATGCGGCGGACGCGCTTTAGGAGTTCGGTGGTTTCCATGGGGGGAAGGTACGGGTTCTCTTCAAGGGGATAGGGGGTTAAGGGGGTAGTGGATAGGGGAATGTACTTCCTTTACCCCGTATCCCCTTTACCCCCTAACCCCTTTCAAATAAAGGCGGCGGAGCGCAGGTAAAAACACCCCCCCAACCGGCGAGCAAACCAATAACTTCCATCTTTCCTAAGGGGTAGCCCTGGCCATGACCCGGATCATTTGCTTTATCTCCCCCCACGGATAGGCTTTATACCTGCGCCCCGACGCAAAAAAATTGAGTTCTGATCGTTCCTATTCCATGCGTGACCACGGCATCTACAGCCCCGCCTTCGTTTCCGGCCTTTTCGACCGGATGAGCAGGACGTACGGGGTAACCAACTATATATCGTCCTTCGGCTTCTCGGAGATCTGGCGACGGCAGTGTGTCCGGCGGATTGACTGGAGCAAATGCGCCCGCGATCACCTGACGCTGGACCTGATGTCCGGAATGGGGGAATGCTGGCACCTGATCCGGGACCGTTCCGGCACCCGTATCATTGGGGTCGATTTTTCCGGTGAAATGGTGAAGAAATCACTTCGTCAGGCTGACCGGAACAGCCTTGCCGGCGTGACCGTTTTGCAGGAGGACATTCTCGATAATTCCTTGGGACGAGAGTGCGCTGACGTGATTGTTTCCTCCTTCGGGCTGAAGACCTTTAATGATGGTCAGCTGCAGGCATTGGCCGCGGAGGTCGCCCGGCTGCTGAAGCCCGGTGGAACGTTCAGCTTTGTCGAGATCAGTGTTCCGAAAATTACACTGTTGCGCCCGCTGTATATGTTCTACCTGCAGAAGGTGATCCCGATCATCGGAAAGTATTTCGCCAACGACGCCTATAGTTATAAGTACCTGGGTATATACACCGCCAATTTTGGGGATGCCGGGAGATTTGCTGACTATCTATCCGATAGCGAGCTGACGGTGGCGTATCAGTCGTACTTTTTTGGCTGTGCTACCGGCGTAGTTGGTAAGAAGCCCCTTGACTAGCGGCTCATTTTCCCTTCGAGATCGAAACGGAAGGCGGACGGAAACCTCCGCTCAACCGTTCGATTCGGGCACACGGTGAAAATAAAACCCCATCCCACCTAAATACCCCGTACCTTGCGCGCCGGTAGAGCTAGTACGGTATTATCTCGCCCCTTAACGACACATAGAACTCTATCATGAGTACAGGAACAGTCAAATTTTTCAACCAAGCCAAAGGCTTCGGATTTATCGCCCCCGATGACGGTGGCAAGGACGTATTCGTCCACGCAAACGATCTAAACGGCGCCACCATCGATGAGGGTGACAAAGTCACTTTTGATGTGGAGGAAGGACGCAAAGGCCTCAGTGCCGTCAACGTCGCCCACGCGGAGTAATCCACGCGTATACATTGAAAAGGCCCGTCAACGAATGTTGACGGGCCTTTTCTGTTTTGGAGGGTGATGGTGCGTCGGTTTACGACTGCAGTTTGACACCCAGAGCAATGGGTCCTTTGGGTCCTCTACCCGCTTCGAAGACGACCTTGTCTCCGTTTTGGATGGGTCCCTGCAGGTTATCGACGTGGACGAAGTAGCTTTCGTCTCCCTCGTCGCCGATGATGAAACCGTAGCCCTTTTCTTCGTTGAGGAATTTCACGAAGCCGGTCTTTTCAAACTTGGACTCCTCTGATTTTTCCGAAGGTGGCGTACTGA
>JBASAV010000476.1:0-11003 GCA_049650785.1 Lewinella sp.
GATCCCTTCCTTCCACAGGGCGGCGAGTGCCTGAGGGGCATTCCGCTGTGACCAGTCGATCACGTAGGCATAGACCGGTCCGTTATCCGGCCCGGATACGCCACCGGTACGCTCGATCACCTGCACCTGCTCCGTAGCCACCTGTACCGGTGATCCGAAAGTATAGGCCTCCAGATTAAAGGCCAGGGGAGCCGACCAGGTGGACATATCGTACATCACACTGTCTTCGATGGCAATGTCGTTGGCGAGTATGCTATTGATCAGCAAGTGACGCGCCTGTTCGGTGCCGATGATCAGGCTACCGGCTGGATGGGTGTGGTCTTCCTCCATCGCACCGGATCGGTAGGACCGGCTATCGGCGGTGAGATCTTCCGTTGTACGTTCCACTTCTACCCCGTTGAGTAAAAGCATTTGGAGGAAATCGGTGAAGTAGGGACTACCGTTATTCTCAATGAGGTAGGCCGTTGTTTCCTGTTTGCTATTCAGCGGGTTCCAGGCCTCGAGGCTGTAACGTTGTAGTGCTTCCCGGTTGCCGGCCGCGGTTCTTACCTGCGCCAGGCTGGTGGTGTAGTGGTCCCAGATGCGTTGCCGAAGCGTCAGGATAAAGCCATCCTCGGTTTCGACTGCCCGGCCCCCGGCAATTCCCCCCTGCTCCGTAAGCATGCCAATGGCGCCCATCACCGATGGATAACTACTCCCGTAGCTAGGGTAAAAAAAGTCAAAGCGGTCCCGCGTGAAGTAGCTTATACCCTGCTGGTCGAACTCGGCGATATTGGCGCGCCCGAAACTGTCGGCCCAGCTTTCGTAGGCATCGGGTAACAGGAGATTACGCGGCGTGGTACCCGGAACCGTGAAATAGTTTGCATCGTACCCCTGTTCGTGGTAATCGGTATGCACGTTCGGCATCCAGCGCTGATACGCCCGGGTGTGGCCCCGACTTTCAGGATGCACGCCCCACACCCAATCCCGGTTCAGGTCAAACCAGTAGTGGTTGGTGCGACCATTGGGAAAAGGGGCGTAGTGTTCCAGGTCGCGGGGTTCTTCCCCGCCGGTTGCCCGCGCCATTCCATTGTACCAATAGACGTAGCGGTCGCGTCCGTCGGGGTTGATACAGACAAACAGTAGGTTGACCGTAGTCTCCAGGGCGGCAATCAAGTTTTCATCCTCGGTAGTCGCCAGTTCGTAGGCTACCTGCATGGCAGCTTCGGTGCTGCTGGCCTCATTGCCGTGAATGTTGTAGCTATAGCTGTTGATGACGGGATGGTTCTCCAGCAAGCTTTCTTCCTGCGCACCGCCGCCCCGCCAACTATCCACGAGATCGAGTTGGGTGGCCCGAATGGCTTCCAGGCGGTCCATATTTTCTTCCCCCGATACGGTAACCAGCAAAAGTGGCCTACCCTCATAGGTCGTTCCATAGCGCTCCACCCGCACCCGTTCACTCTGTTCCCCCAGGTAGTCGAAGTAAGCGACTGACTTAGCGTATTCCGTGAATCGCTCCCCTAGCCGGTAGCCGAGAAACTGACGGGGACTGAGCACCTCAGAGGCGGAGAGATTTTCCGGGAAAGACAACCGGTCGAATACATCCGACTGCGCGGTGAGGTGAAAACAACAAAAAAAGAAAATTATGGATGAGTAAAATTTCATAGATCTGCGGTGGGTGTTGTCCGGCAAAGATACCAAGTGTAAGGGAGGCGTGTTTCTTTACAAACCCCTAACTTATGGCGGTAAGCCCCCGGAAGAGACCGGTCACCGACCCTAACCGACCGTTTCGTCATTGCTAAAAATATATCGGGATAATGAGGCAATTTTAGGGAAGTGAATACAGCTATACCCCTAGATAATCGCCCGATTATTTGGTTTACAGTGTCTCTCTCGAAACAAGCCTAATTTTTTTGTCTTAGATCTTGGTGATCTGACCGCTGCAGCCGCGATTCGGCCGCCACCGGTGAGACCCGGCGGAATTCTGTTGAACCCGCCGTTTGAGAAGAAACTGATACCCTGCACACTCTTTTACACGTCAAACACATGTTCAAATTTTTTATCCTGCCCTTGTTGCTCATTATGAGCACATCGGCAATCAGCGCCCAGGGGCACTGTCAGCGTGGCAACTGCTACGATGGCTCCGGCACGTTGCGTTTCGCCGACGGGGCCCTCTACACCGGCTTCTTCAAGGAAGGTATGTTCGACGGCCAGGGTACCCTGACGTATCCGGACGGCTCCGTATACCGGGGAAATTTCCGCAACCAACTTCAACACGGACTCGGCCGCCTGGTGGACGCCTCCGGCAATAGCTACGAAGGGAACTGGAGAGAAGGCCAGCGGCACGGCAAGGGCCGGGCTACGTTCACGGACGGCGGAGAGATCGTCGGCACCTGGGACAGTGACAAGCTGAACGGGGAAGTTTCCTTCGCCTTTTCGAACCGGGACTTCTACGAAGGCAGAATGAAAGACAACATGATGAGCGGCTACGGCCGTATGGAGTATGCCAACGGCGACACGTACGCCGGCGACTGGCTGCAAAACGTCAAGCACGGTGAAGGTCGCTTGATCTACGAAAACGGAACGGAACTCGCCGGCATCTGGAACCAGGGTGAGCTAAAAACGGACTGGTCCGCTTTGGGATTTCTCGGTAACACCGCCCAGCTGGCCGACTGCGAGGAGGGTTGTCCGGACGGTGACGGCCGCTATACCTACGCCGATGGCACTACCTTCTTCGGCACCATTGCCGGCGGCGTCCCCAACGGTAACGGCACGGTGCTGTTTCCGAACGGTAATACTTACCACGGCAGCTTTATGGATCACCGGCCCGACGGCTTAGGCGTCATGCAGTACCGCGACGGAGAAATTGAGGGCGGCGTTTGGGAGAACGGCCAACTTTTCCGCCGTCTCTACTCCGCTGAAGGAGCCGCGGCACCCGAGGTGGCGACTGATTACGATGACGAAGTGAAGGTTTGGGCCGTAGTGGTTGGGTGTGCCTACTACCAGCATATGAAGACCCTGCGGTACACCGACGATGATGCCTATCAATTCTACGCTTTTCTGAAAAGCATTGAAGGGGGAGCCCTCAGCGACGACCAGGTAAAGGTACTGATTGACGAAAACGCTACCCACGATAACATCTTGGCCACCATGCGCGAAACCTATGCTCAGGCCGATGAAAACGACCTTATCCTCTTTTACTTTAGCGGGCACGGCTTACCGGGTGCCTTTCTTCCCGTCGACTACGATGGTTCCGAGCAGGCACTTAAGCACGACGAGGTCCACGAAGCCCTGCAACAAAGCCGCTCCCGCCACAAGCTGGTGATTGCCGATGCCTGTCACAGCGGAAGTCTGGCCGCCCGTAGCACCGGGAGTACCGAACAGATGCTGACGGACTACTATTCCGCCCTGCATAATGCCAGCTCCTCCACGGCGCTGATGATGTCCAGCAAGGGTGAGGAAATTAGCATGGAAGACGGCGGCCTGCGCTCCGGGGTGTTCAGCCACTACCTCATCCGGGGTATGAAAGGCGAGGCGGATGCCAACCACGATCGCATCGTATCGATTCAAGAACTGTTTGCCTACGTTCACCGCGAAGTCCGCGGATACACCGGTAATATCCAGACGCCTACCCTAACCGGCACCTACGACGAGCAAATGCCCATTTCGGTTATTCGGGCCAGGTAAAGCCGGTGCCGACGAAGAACCTAATCCGGCCGCGTATAGATATAGTACTCCACGGCCTTCGGCGTAAATTCCACATCCCGGATACTCTCCGGAACCCGGGTCAGCATGACCGGCACGGTATTCAATCCGTCTGACGTTTGCAGGCGGCTCACGTCGGCTTCCGCCCGGAAATCAGACCGCCTTATTTGCCCGAAATCGCGCTGCGGAACGGTGACCGTTACGGTGGCAAAGGCCGGGAATACGCGGGAAGAATCCACCCGGGGTGCGTTATACAGCTCTATAGGAATCCGAAACTGCTGCTCGATAAAGGGTTCTATATCAATGGCCAATTCCACGCTGGTGTAATTGAGGGTCAGGCCCTCGGGAGCGGGCTCCAGCGGTACCGAGGTCTCGATATTGCTCTTCAGGTTATCCAGTATCAGCGGAGCCGTAGGCCAAACGTCGATATCCTCCAGTGCATCGATGGCGCCACTCACGGTTACGCTATCCGGCTCGAAGGAGATCGGTCCCACGGCCGCGTAGCCGGCTTCGAATCCGATATCCACCTGACTCACCACCCGCACCCGTTTACCGTCGCGGGGGGTGGTGAGGATTTGCTGCGACTCATAGACCATATTATCCACCTCCAGATCCCCGCTGCTAAGTTGGCGCAGGATGGCCTGCTCCAGCACGTTGCCGGACAGTTGGAAGCGCTCGCTTTCATTTACCTCGAGTAGAATATCCAGCGATCTTCCGCGCAGGCTCTCAACGATCAGGTTCCAGCCTCGCCCCCGTATCTGGATCGGAATGGTGCGCGGGGGTTGACCGGCAATGGCCCGGTCGGGACTCACATTGTACTGGATATTGACCGTCTTGTTGATCTCGTAGGTCTGGGATAGATTCAGGATCAGCCAGAATACGAAGGCCAGACCGATACAGACCAGCAGAACCTGCCGGTCGGTGGTGGCCATATTCCGCAGGGGAATACTATCCTTCAGCCTTTGGAGGGTAGATGGCATGCGTAAGTTCCTGAGAAATAGCGTTTTTGGTCACCTGAATGTAGGTCTTATTACCCACGTTCAGCGAAATGATCTTGTCTTCTACTTTATCGATGATTCCCAAAATCCCGCTGGCGGTAACCACCCGCTGACCCTTCACGAGGCCTTCCATAAACGTCTTCTGTTGTTTGCTGCGCCGCCGCTGGGGGATGATCATGGTAAAAACGACGACCGCCAGCATGGCGATCATAAAGAAGCCGCTGGTAAAGATGTCGCCGCCGGCCTGTAGATATAGCATATAGATTAATATTTAGTCGTTGTTGACCGTACCGTCCACGTAAATAGTGGTCATGGAAGGATAGGTATTCGCAGTTAGCGTAACGGGTTTGCGCTGCCGCCCGTACTTGTGGGTTGTGTTGAAGACCACCTGTACACTCCCGGTTTCACCCGGCGCGACCGGATCCTTCGGGTAGCTGGGCACCGTACATCCGCAGGTAGACCGCGCATCCGTAATCAGGAGGGGTGCCTTGCCGGTATTGGTGAACGCAAAGGTATGGCGCACGATGGTTCCCTCGTCAACTTCCCCGAAGAGGTGCTCGGTTTCTTCAAAGACCATCGTAGCGACGGAAGCCGTATCGGGCGTCGGGTCGGCCACGGGGCTCCTTATGATAGCCGCGTTTCCTCCGTCCGTATCGCCTTGCTGGACAGGTAAGGGTTCGGGGTTATCCGCGCACGCCAGGAGACCGAGCAGCGACATAACACAGAGGGTTCGTTTAATCATTTGGATCGGGCTTGTACCGCCGCAAAGATAAACACGGGCAGCCTTCCCCCCACCCTACCGGAAGTTTACCTGTATGTTGGGCCAGCCTTCAGCGGTTGGGTACTATCCGCGACCCCTATCTTTGCCGCCGGGATAATCCTTCTAATTAATGCGCGTATTCCTTACTGGCTTCATGGGTTCCGGGAAGAGTTTTGTCGGACGACGTCTGGCTGCCAGCCGCGGCCTGCCTTTCATCGATCTGGATGATTGCCTCGAGCAAACAGCCGGAATGACCATTGCCGAAATCTTCGAAAAGCACGGCGAAGCACACTTCCGCAAGCTAGAAACGGAGATACTCCTAGGCTTCGATCGCCTACCGATGTTCGTGATGGCTACGGGCGGCGGGACGCCCTGCTTCCACGACAACATGGACTGGATGAACCGGCACGGTGCCACCGTCTTTCTTGATCCGGATGAGACCATCATCGAGCGTCGACTCAAAAATGAAAGGTCAAAGCGGCCCTTACTTCATGGGGATATCGACCTGATCGAGCTGATTAGGCGTAAACTAAAGGACCGGCGACCCTGCTACGAAAAGGCCGCTTTTCACGTTCGGCAGACGAATCCGAGACAGGACGTAGTACGTTTCATCTGCACGCATCTTAAACAGTTAGAAGCATCCGTAACCCATGACTAAATATTATCTCATTCTCCTCCCCTTTTTGATCGCGGTAAGCCTTTCGGCTCAGCCAGGCAACCAAAAGGGACTTTACTTCGTGGGCTTCGCAGACAAGGCCGGCACCCCGTATACCATCGATGAGCCGGAAGCTTTTTTAAGCGAGCGGGCGCTGGAACGCAGGAGAAAAGTCGGTACGGAAATTACCGAGCTGGATTTACCCATCAGTCCGGACTACGAAAGCCAGATCGTACAACTGGGTGTCGATATCTGGTTGCGGAGCAAGTGGATGAATGGGGTCGTCGTTCCCGCCACCAAGGCCCAAATGGATCAGATCAGGTCATTGGGGTTCGTGGATACGACCTTTTACGCGGCGCCCCTACAGTACGAACGGACGGTATCGGCACCGCGGATTCCGGACTTCAGCCAGCCCGCTCCCATCGTAGAATCCGTCCCGGTCAGTCAGACCTTTTATGGCTTCGGTTACAAAGATCTGAGCCGCATGAACGGGGACAGTCTGCACGAAATGGGCTTTCGCGGCCGGGGCGTATGGGTTGCTGTGTTTGACGGCGGATTCCCTAGTGTCCAGTACAAGGATTTTTTAGGTTACGATCAACCCGACGCCGTACCCGGCAACTACGACCTGGTGGAGCAGGACAGTACGGCCCTCGACGGGTCTACCCACGGTGCCACGGTGCTGAGCACGATGGCGGCCCATCATCCATTTTTCTTTATCGGCACCGCTCCCGAGGCAAAGTACCTGCTGTTCAAAACCGAGAATAACCAGGGTGAGCACCGTATGGAGGAAGTCAATTACGCGATTGCTCTGGAGATGGCCGATAGTGCGGGTGTCGACCTCGTCAACAGCAGTCTCGGGTATACCACCTTCACGGACACCTCCATGGACTACACTTTCCAGGATCTGAATGGTAAGACTTCCCCGGCTTCGATCGCCATCGGCCACGCTTTCGAGCGCGGGATAATCGTCGTGACCAGTGCCGGCAACAATGGCGCCGACGATTGGAAGTACATCGGCATTCCCGCCGATGCTCCGCAGGCCTTCAGCATCGGGGCGCTGGACGCGGATGACGACCGCGCCTACTTCAGCAGTTTCGGATCGACGGCTGACGGTCTGCTAAAACCGGACATCAGCGGACCCGGAGTGATGGTGGCGGCCGTAGCTGCCAACGGCCAGGGTATGACGGGTGCCAACGGTACCAGCCTGAGTGCTCCCCTCGTAACCGGTCTCATCGCCTGTTTGATGCAGGCCGTGCCGGAGGCTACCAATCAGCAAATTCTAGACGCCATACGCGCCACCGCATCCCTGGCGGATGCACCCGATGAAGCGATCGGGCACGGCAAGCCCGACTTTGCCGCTGCGTACCGCTACCTGCGGGACCAGATACAACAACCCTAGGCAAAAATTGAGCCAGAATTTGTTCCAGCCGCAGGAGAAGTGTATTTTTGAGAGTTCCCACCTTCAACCAGATCGTGTATCTCCTGTTGGGAAGGAAAAGACATACCGGCTGAGCGCCGGAGCAGATTTTTTTATTTGGTATCAGTAAGTTGGAACGAGCCCCGGCGCCTCACGGTGACCGGGGTTCTTTGCTTTGCTGACTACCGGTCGAACGCCAGGCGTTCTCCCCGCACCTCATCGATGACTTTCCCGGACGCGTAAGCCAGGCGTCCGCTGACGATGGTCTCCCGAACTCTTCCCCGGAAGGTCATCCCCTCTAAAGGTGACCAACCCACGTGGTAGAGAATATTTTCCGGAGCGACCGTCCAGGTTTCCCGGGGATCATATACGACCACATCCGCGTGCATGCCCTCGTCCAGGTAGCCACGCTGTGCCACCTGATAGCAGATTGCCGGCGCGTGACACATCTTCTCCACGATCTTTTCCAGCGTGATATGGCCCGCCTGTTCCAGCCGCATCATCATGTCGAGGCTGTGTTGGACCAATGGCAGCCCCCCAGGAGCTTTGAAATAATCCGACTGCCCCTTCTCCTCGGCCGTATGCGGTGCGTGATCCGTAGCAATGACGTCGAAGCGATCGTCCAGGAGGGCGGGCAGCAATGCCGAACGGTGATGCTCCGACTTGATCGCGGGATTGCACTTAATCCCGTTGCCCAACCGGTCGTAATCCTGGGCATTAAAGGTGAGGTGGTGAACGCACACCTCCGCCGTGATCCGCTTTTCCCGTAACGGGATGTCATTCCGGAAAAGAGATACCTCGTCAGCCGTGCTGATATGGAGTATGTGGAGACGCGTGTTATGTCGTTTGGCAAGCTCAATGGCGAGGCTGCTGCTCTTAAGGCAACCGGCCGCCGACCGGATATTGGGGTGCTCGCGGACGGGGATTTCCGTACCGTACTTCTCCCGGGCCGCAGCGGCGTTGTGTCGAATGGTCGCTTCATCTTCACAGTGCGTGGCAATTAGTAACGGACTCTGAGCGAATAGCGCATCCAGTGTCTGCTCGTCATCGACCAGCATGTTACCCGTGCTACTCCCCATGAAAATTTTAAGCCCGCAGACGCGCGTGGGATCAGTACGCAGTGCCTCGTCCAGATTGTCATTCGCGGCACCCATATAGAAGCTGTAATTAGCCACGCTGGTATTCGCCCCTACCCGGTACTTCTCTTCCAGCAGCAATTGGGTCAGGGTAGCGGGTCGGGTATTGGGCATCTCCATAAAGCTGGTGGTACCTCCCGCCACGGCGGCACGTGCTTCACTCCCGATCGTTGCTTTATGTGTGAGACCGGGCTCCCGAAAATGCACCTGGTCGTCGATGATACCCGGGAGGACGAAACAGCCCTCGGCGTCGATCTCCCGGTCGACCACCGCGTCGATGCTTCCCCCCACCCGTTCGATAATGCCGTTGCGGATCAGTAAGTCTCCCTCCAGTCTCATTCCGCGGTTGATAATGGTCCCGCCTTTGATTAATATGCTTCCTTTTCCCACGGTGCTTGCTTTTCCGCCAAAGTAAGCAACCACTCATCGACTTTAGGAAGGCATTAATAGAATACTCACACATTTTAAGAATGGCAGGTGCAACCTTTGGGATATGGATAAGCCCTTATCGTTAAATCGCCCTGGCAGTTGACGGGGCGAGAACCAATGTAAATCCGGCAAATTACTTCAATATGAAATCGACTATCACCCTCTGCTTACTGTTTATATCGGCCCTGCTCAGCGCACAGAGCGGTACGGCCATTCTAGCCTACCACGCGCAAACCGCGGTACCCGCCTACACAAACGGTAGCGTTGCCTCTGATGAGGTATCCCACCGGTTCTCAACCCGTAAGGAACGCACGCTACTCGGTGACCTCGACCTGTCCGGAATTTGGGGCGGACCTACCTACAACTACAGTTCGACCGGCGACGACTGGGCACTGGTCCGCGGCGGCTTCGGGGTGCTGGAGTTCAGCGAATCCGTCTACCTAGGTTATGGTGGTTGGGGGTCGCGCGAGAGTTTCACGGTGAACGACCCCGAGGAAGATTCTCCCCGCTACGATTTCAAGCACGGCGGATTCATCATCGGCGTAGCACCCGGTGCGGATAACGTGATCCACCCCCGCTTCACGGCCATCATCGGCCCGGGTCGGATCGACGTGGCGGGTGAAGGGCGTGATCGTATGCTGATCGGCCAGGTAATGGCCGGTGCCGAAATGAATTTGTTCCAGTGGTTCCGTTTGGGTATCGAAGGCGGCTATCGCTTTGCCAGCGGCGTAGACAGCGAATTAGTTACCGCTTCCGACGTAGGCGGTGCGGTCATCCAGATCGAGGCACGCTTCGGCTGGAGCGGATAGTCGGCGATCCGGCGGCTTCGCTTTACCTTTGCCGGCCTATGGAAAATACGCCTATCAAGCACGTCGCGATCGCCGGGAACATCGGAGCGGGAAAAACCACGCTTTGCCGGCAACTGGGCCAGCACTTCGGCTGGGAAATACACTACGAAAGTGCTGAAAATAACCCCTACCTAAGCGACTTCTACGATGACATGAAGCGCTGGAGCTTCAACCTGCAGGTCTACTTTCTGCACAACCGCTACAAGCAGATCATCGATATCCAGGAAGGCAACCATACCGTGATTCAGGACCGGACCATCTACGAGGAAGCCCACATTTTTGCCCCTAAACTTTACGGTATGGGCCTGATGACGGAACGGGACTTTGACAGCTACAGCCAGCTTTTCCATACGATGACCAGCCGCATCAAGGCGCCCGATCTGCTGATCTACCTGCGCGCGGGTATCGGTACGCTAGTAGCGCATATCGAAAATCGGGGACGGGACTACGAGGGCAGTATGAGCCTGGATTACCTCAAGCAGCTGAACCGTCGCTACGAGGACTGGATCAAAAGCTACCACGACGGCAATATCCTCATCATTAACGTCGACGAAGTGGACTTCGTCAACAAGAAGGAAGACCTGGGTCGCGTCATCGAGATGGTCAGCGGTAAATTGCACGGACTCTTCAAGGAGATGTGACGCGCTAGTAATTCTAACTATCCGGGCCGATATCCAGCCGACTGTCCAAATCGATATATACGCCTTCCCGCTTCGGCGGGGCAATGCTCTGTAGGTATTCCGATGACTGGGCTTGGGAGTTCTCAACAAATGGCCGAATCTGAAAGAGCCAGATTTTATCATCCTGAAAGCCAAGCTCCACGTCAAACGGACCCTGTTCCGTCATACCGTCCGCCTTTGGCATGATGCGTTCTACCTCCTGACCGAGCGCGTACAGGTCACGCAGATTGCGCTCACTCAGCACCCGCATGTCAAAGGCCGCCGGTACCATCACACTCCCGCCGGTCACCGGTAGTCGCCGGTGCATACGCTCCCGCGCGGGTGCCTGAAGGGTAGATTGCCCGTACTGGCTCAGCAGATAGCTTTCGGCCGCTTGCCCGTCTACGGCCCCGCCAG
>JBASAV010000477.1:0-6060 GCA_049650785.1 Lewinella sp.
GTTCCGGCCAGCAACACCAAGTTGCTCACCTTCTTCGTCGCCAACCGGCTGCTCGCCAACGGTACCCCCGCCGCCCTGTTTCAGGAATCGGCCGACAGAATAGACGTGTGGGGAACCGGCTACCCGATGTTACTCCATCCCTCCTTTACCGGATACGATACGCTGCAACCGTGGCTGGCGCAGCAGGCTAAACCCATCGTGCTGAATTTTCCTCCGGCGGACCAACCGCCCCGCTACGGGGCGGGCTGGAGTTGGGATGACTTCGACTACGGCTACGTGTACGAGCGGTCTTCCCTGCCGGTCTACGGCAACCGCCTGTACATCGACTATCAGCCAGTGGGAGATACGGAGGAGGAAATTCTCATCGGCTCTCCATCCGAAGTGGTGAATAACCTCGTGCAGGATGCCCGGCAGGAACGAACCATATCCCGAATCGAAGGAAGCAATTTCTTCACGGTCAACGAGAATTTTTCCCGCCGCTATAATTTTCCGTTGCAGCGGGCCCTGGCTATCGATTCCGCGTCCACCTTGCGCAATCTACGCGGAGGTATGCCCGGCCTATCCGTTCGTTCGGACGACCGCCCCCTCCCGCCACCTATCCTGCTCGATACCCTTTTTACCGAACTGCCCGATACCCTTTACCGGAAAGTGCTGCAGGAGAGCGACAATTTCCTGGCCGAGCAGCTGATCCTCCTCGCTGCCACCAGCCGCTACGGGAAACCGGATGAAGACGCCCTGTTTGACTGGGTGACCGATACCCTGTTGGTGGAAATAGGTCTCGGCGACGTTAGATTCCGCGATGGAAGCGGACTGAGTCGCTACAATCTCATCCGGCCGGACCAACTCGTTCAAATCGTAGCCGCGCTCGATCGGGAGGTGGGCCGCGAGCGTTTACTTTCCCTGTTACCCGCCGGTGGGGTGAACGGAACTTTGGAAAATCGCTTCGACAACCGGGATGAAACCTTTATCTGGGCCAAAACGGGTACGCTCAGCGGCGTCATTTGTATCAGCGGCCTCCTTCGTACGCAGGCCGGAAAGTGGCTGGCCTTCAGTTTTCTCCACAATAACGTGATGACCTCCAGCCGTGATTACTATGCGGAAATGGAGGAAATTCTGGGTTGGGTATACGACCAACTCTGACCACCGGCCGGCGCTGCAATTATCCTCATCTTTGCGGGGAAAATTTAAGGAGATGGTCTATTTAGAATTGGAGCGGGTATCAAAGATCTACGGGGAGAAAGTCCTGTTCGACCAGGTCGATCTGCAGGTCGCCCAGCATACGAAGGTGGCGCTGGTAGCCAAGAACGGAACGGGGAAATCCACTCTCCTGCGCGTCGCCGCCGGTATCGACCAGCCCGAAGGCACCGGGTCAAGCGCTTACGTTCATAAGGAGGCCCGGATGGCCTATCTCCCCCAGGAACCGGAGTTTGGGGAAAGGGCTACGGTGATGGACGCCGTATACGATAGCGACAACGATCTGGTACGCGCCGTCCGCGATTACGAGGCGGCCCTTTCCCAGACCGATAAACCCAAACTGCTGCAGGATGCCCTCATGCGGATGGATCGGCTGCAGGCGTGGGATATTGAAGCGCGGATAAAGGAAGTCCTCAGCAAGCTAAATATCGAAGATGTCAACCAACAGGTCTCGACGCTCTCCGGCGGACAGCGCAAACGGGTAGCTCTGGCTAAGCTAATTATCGATGAGCCCGATCTGATCATCATGGACGAACCAACCAACCACCTCGACCTGGATATGATCGAGTGGCTGGAGGAGTGGTTGCAGTCTCCCAACCTGACCCTCCTGATGGTGACGCACGACCGGTACTTCCTGGAACGTGTTTGTAATCGCATCATCGAACTGGAGGGCGGCAATATTTATCACTACACCGGCAACTACTCCGAATTCCTGAACAAGAAGGCCACCCGCGAAGAAACCGAAAGCGCCGAGCTCGACAAGGACAGAAAGCGGATGAAAAAGGAACTGGAGTGGGTCCGCCGCATGCCCAGTGGCCGGGGCACGAAAGCCAAAAGCCGCCTGTCCGCCTTCAGCGATCTGAAGCAGAAGGTCGGCAGCTTCCGTAAGGAGGATGAACTCACCCTGGAGATCAAAGGGCAGCGACTGGGAAGTAAGATCCTGGAAGCTCACAACATCGGCAAGTCCTATGGGGACAAAGAACTCGTCCGGGGTTTCAGCTATAAGTTTCAGAAGGGGGAACGGGTAGGTATCGTCGGACGGAACGGGGCCGGAAAGTCTACGCTACTGCACATGTTGACCAAGGAACTGGAGCCGGATACCGGTAAGGTGGTCCACGGCAGCAATACCGTTTTTGGTTACTACACCCAGGAAGGAATCAACCTGCAGCACGATATGCGCGTGATCGAGGTGGTCCGCGAGATAGCCGAATTCATCCCGCTGGAAAAGGGTCTGAAACTCACCGCCCGCGGACTGCTGGAACGGTTCATGTTCAACAGCAAGCAGCAGCAGGTCTACGTCAGTCAGTTAAGTGGTGGCGAACGGCGGCGACTGTACCTGCTCACGATCCTCATGAAGAATCCGAACTTCCTGATCCTTGACGAACCGACCAACGACCTGGACATCGTCACCCTGAACGTCCTGGAAGACTTCCTGCTCGACTTCCCGGGTTGCGTCCTTATAGTAAGCCACGATCGCTTCTTCCTGGATAAGCTGGCCCATCACCTGTTCATCTTCGAGGGGGAAGGCAAGATCCGCGACTGGAACGGGCTGTACACGGAGTACCGGGAAATGGTACGGGAGGAGCAACGGACCAATTACAACGATACCCCCACCCGGGAGACCACTTCTCCTGCGCCCCCGCCGCCCTCAGAAAATCACTTGACCCAGGAGCAGCGCAAGGCCATTCGCCGGGTGGAGGGACAAATTGGCAAGCTGGAATCCCGCAAAGCGGAGATCAATCAGCACTTCAACAATATGGGCGCGCTGACGCCGGAGAAAATAGCGGAACTCGGTAAGGAACTCTCCGAAGTGAACGAAGCCATCGAAGAGAAGGAAATGGAGTGGATGGAATTGGTAGGCGAATAGCCACCTCCAGACTGGATTCCTAACATGTTCCAAATGGGGCAAGTGTAAATGCACTGTTAACCAAAGGTTTAGACAAATCGGTTTTCCGACCCCAACCGGTGGAAAACCGTTGATAAACGGCCAGTTGTGCACAGCTTTCCCCACAATGGTGCTGGAAACAGCTTGTTATACACATTTCCACAGCTTTCCACAATCCCTTTCCACCCCGAACTCACGGCTGGCGGGTGGTTATCCCCACGGTTGTGTCATAAAAGTTCTCCCGCTCCACGGAAATCGCCCAATGTGGATTATTGGCAAATCCCCAGCGGGGGCCACGTGTTAGCATGTGGATAGCCTGTGAAGAAAGGATCGGTATAGGTGGAGATCGACATTACCAACCGCAACGGGAATTCTTTCTCCCGCTTTCCACACCCTTAACAATGATAAAGGGATTTGAATTTTAAAAAAAGATAATAACTATTAAGAGCATGGAAAAATCGCTGCGCCGCTACCCCCGACCGGTGAAAATCTGGCTCATTGTTGGCCTGGTGATGGTCGTCGGACAAATAGTTATCGGGGGCATAACGCGGCTGACGGAGTCGGGATTGTCCATCACCGAGTGGGAGGTACTCAGCGGGGCCGTTCCGCCCCTCAACGACGCCGACTGGATGGTGGAGTTCGATAAGTACCAGCAGTCGCCGCAGTACGAGAAGATCTTCGCGGATATCTCCCTGGACGATTTCAAATTTATCTACTTCTGGGAATGGTTCCACCGGCAGTGGGCGCGGACGATGGGATTGGTCTTTCTCGTCGGCTTCGTGATCTTCTGGCGCAAAGGCTACCTGGATCCTCCGCTGATGCGCCGTTTGGGCGTGGTGGTGCTGCTTGCGGCCCTGGCGGCTAGCTTCGGGTGGATCATGGTAGCCAGCGGGCTTATCGACCGGCCCTGGGTGAATGCGTACAAGCTCACTTTGCACCTCGCATTGGGTATTTCCCTCTTTTCTTACCTGTTGTGGATAACGCTGAAAGTTATTCAGCCGGTAGGTCGGGCTTTTCCACAGGCTGGAGTGAAAAAAGCGCTTTGGTCCGTCAATTTGCTGCTCATCGTACAGCTACTTCTGGGTGGTGTAGTCAGTGGAGCCCGGGCCGCTCTCCCCTACCCGACCTGGCCCGATATGAACGGATATTTCATTCCTCCCGTTTTGTTAGATCCCGCCGCGTGGACTGTGGAAAATCTGGTGAACTACGAACAGAGTCTGTTCCAACCGGCCCTCTTCCAATTCTTTCACCGGATGACGGCTTATGCACTGACATTCAGTATTTTATATCTTGTCTATCGCTGTCGAAAGCTTCACCTTACGGCAGGAATGAACCGGGCTACCACGCTGTTGATAATCCTGTTGATAACTCAGGTAACGCTTGGAATTCTTACGGTAACCAACAGTCAGGGACAGGTTCCCGTGGGCTGGGGAGTGGCCCACCAATTCACCGCCATCGCCCTGGTGAGTGCCCTGATTTACATCAACTATCGGTTCACTCCGGGCGACCCGTTAGGGCCTGTGGAAAAGATGGTGGAAAACAAAGCGGAAAAAAATTTGGTGGTCTAAATGCTCTATGAATTCGGCGTAATCCACGATTTTCTTCGCCTTCCCAGGTACTGTCCCGTCAAAAATATGGCCAGTAAAAAGTGGAGCAGGGCAAATCGTTGATCGGGATTGTAAATCGTCTGGATCACGATCATCGCGTAGTGGTAAATGCTTAGACTCAGGGTGATCAGGAAAAATATCCGATCGTCCGATTGGCGGAAGTAGGCAAAAAGGGATAACCCCCCCAAGTAAAGGGCCGCCAGCCCGTAGAGCTTTTGGAGCAGCACGTAGCTCTCGCCTTCGGAACTTCCGAAGCCGGGGACAAGGTCCCCCACGGCGGGATAAAAGAGGAATAGCAGCCCGATCCCGCCCTGAATAAGCGTGTGTAACAACAGAATCATAGCCAGTTAAGCGTGCAGGCGGCGAAAGGTTGCCGGGAACGGTCAGCCAATAGGCCGGCCGGACCTTTTTAGGGCCGCCCAATAATATTTTGCACCCAGGGTGAAATGTATAACATTAGAATTGCGTTATTGTGCATAAGTAATGTATTAAGATTGCATTTCGCCCGATTGGCGTGTAAATATTGGTCTCATGAATTCGGTTAAACCCCTCACCTACACCACGGAGATTCGCATCTCCTTCAACGAACTCGCGCTTCACCTTCGGGAACACTGCGATTTTCTCTGGCACTTCGCGCGCAAAATGGCGCGGTGTAATCGCTGCAGCAGCGAAGAACCCGCACCGGGTGACTTCCGCATTTACATCAACGGCCGCGGTGATTTTGCCCTCTACCACCGCTGTGGAGATTGCGCTTACCCCCTGCACAGTTACGTAGATCTCAGCCAGGAGCGTCAAATTCGGAATGGACTTCGTAAACTGTGGTTGACTAAAGTCAACTAGCCATCGAATCCACCTCCTGGGGCCGCGCCCTTGTCTGGTCGCTCATCGCGGCCGCGTTTATCGGTCCGGGTACGGTGGCCACGGCTACACGTGCCGGTGCCGTCGGTGGATACGGTTACTTACCGGTCGTGGTCCTGGCCGCCCTGGCCGGCTACGTCTTCATGGAAATGGCCGCACGGGTCACGCTGGTTAGCGGCCGTAGCCTGGGTGAATTACTTAGTGGCCGTGGCCGCTGGCTTCCCTTTTTACTTTTCGCCGCCGTATTCTTCGGTTGTATGGCCTACCAGGCGGGTAATCTGCTCGGTGCACTGGGTGGTCTGCAACTACTCTTCCCCCTGCGTCGCTGGTGGGTGCTGGTAGTCGGAGCTATCGTCTTCGCCCTGCTTTGGAAGGGCAGTACGCAGCTTATCGGCCGCACCATGGCTTACATCGTCGCGGTCATGGGCATGCTCTTTGTGGTCGCCGCCGTACAGATAGCCTGGCCAGGTGTATACCCTGACCGGCCTACCGCATCCCTTGAGACCAACGTCATTC